>NZ_JAVRBS010000002.1:108622-397966 GCF_034531155.1 Nostoc sp. ChiVER01
TTGTTATTTCGGCATACCCATTTGTTATTTCGGCATACCCATTTGTTATTTCGGCATACCCATTTGTTATTTCGGCGTGTCCATAACGCACCCTACGAAACTACTAGAATTGAAACCTGTGCTGGTCATACTTGTGTGTACACGGTAGGCAAGCGAGGAGCTTGCTCTGATGTGGGAAAATAAGGCGATTGCTTACTACTGAAACCTCATTCTGCACTTGATAAGTGTTTATCAATCACTTTACATCACCACAGCCACAAAGCCGCCCTTTGTATATAAGGCGCAACTGCTCCTGAGCGATCGCTCTCCTAAATGCGCCTGTTTCGCTATCAACTGCTCTGTATCTGGGTTTAAGCGATAGTCAGTTACTTCGGTAAGTTGCTTTAGCTTACTAATAATCTACAAGTATATTAAACGTTGGCTGGAAGCCATTCTCAGTAAATGCGCCATTGTTTAATCGCCTGACTCAATTTTCCGGTAAAACCATCCTCCAGCCAGTTATATCTGGCTAAAATGCTGTAAGAAGCGATCGCGCTTTGTTATAGTCGCCAGTCTCATAATGTCATTTACAGATAAACGTCCTCTTAGTTGGTTGTTGCAGCAGTTTCAACTCCAGCCAGGTAAGCCCGCCATTGCCTCTGGATTCCGTAGCCTTTTTATACTGGGTGTGCCGATTGGAATTGGGATCATTACAAATCATGCTGCTGAAAGTGCGATCGCCACTATGGCAGCTTGGTTCGTTGGCATGGTAAATGTTGACGGAGCCTACCGTCAGCGAGCGATCGCTATGATTGCAGCTACGATTGGGGTGACTGTAATGTTCCTAATCGCAAGTTTGGTTAGCAGTCATCTCTGGTTAGCTGTTCCGACCACGTTCTTGGTAATATTTATAGCAGGTTTAGCTAGCCTCTATGGCAACGTGGCTGCATCTGTTAGCTTGATTACTTCGATTATGTTTGTGATTGCGCTGGCTAGATTCGCTTCATTTTCTAATTTGCCTACTCTTATTCAACACTGTGGGCTATGTCTAGCTGGTGGAACATGGACAACTGTCTTGTCATTGGGATTGTGGGCGGTGCGTCCTGATGTACCTGCAATACAGACAGTCGCTAACTGTTATCTCTCATTAAGCAATTTTGTGGACTTGGCAAGCCAGAGAGCATTAAATCCAAAAGCTCAGCAGCAGTGGGAACAGCGATTTTTGCAAGCTCAGGATACAGTCATTCAAAACTTGACATCTGCCCGTAGCGTCTGGACAACTATCTGGACTAGGCAAAGAGGAGCTACCCTGCGGGGAAATCAGTTACTCGTATTAATTGAGGATATAAATCAAATTGTCAATTCTGTTATAGCACTGAGCGAACTATTAGCGATCGCATCCGAACATCAACTATTTTCTCGGTTACAGCCAGAAATTCAGCAAGTGCTAGAACAGTCGGCAATTGCTCTGGAAATGTTATCACAAGCGATCGCCAAAGGAAAAAACTCACCTTACTTAGGGGATCTAGATCGGAGTCTTGAAGCACTAGAACACCAAAGGCAAGTTCTGCGTTCGCAAGTCCTCAATCAAACTATCAATGCTCAGACAGATGATTATTCCGATCTCCTCAACCTTGGTAAGATTACAGCCAGTCTGACAAAGTTAGTAGAGCAAATTCATACTGATGCAGAGATTGTTACAGATTTAAGCCAAGGAAAACTGCGTAACAGCATTGCCCAGCGAGATATTTCTCCCCCAGCCCAACCAGAACGTTCTACAATTATTGATACGCTGCGAAATAACTTCACTTTTGATTCAGTCCTATTTCGTCATGCGTTGCGCCTCGCACTAATAACAACCCTTGCTGAATTACTTGCCTCGCTATTCCAACTACCTAGAGGCTACTGGATAACGCTAACAGCTTTAGTTGCACTTAAACCGAACTTTGGCGGAACGTCACAGACAACAGTACAAAGAGTCGTTGGCACTATTTTGGGTGGAATTATCGGTATTGCTCTGGTTTTACTAGTTAAAAATTCATTAGCGAGTGCAGTTTGTTTCCTGCTGCTGGTATTTGTTGCGATGTCGGTGCGATCGTTAAGCTACAGCATATTTATCATCCTGCTGACTCCCGCCATCATATTGCTACTCAACATGATTAGTGCAGGTGGCTGGAAGGTTGGAGTATTGCGGATCTTCGATAGCTTCGCTGGGGGTGTCTTAGCACTGCTTGGAAGCTATTTGCTTTTTCCTCGTTGGGAACGACAGCAACTTCCTGCACAACTGGAAAAGACAATTCGAGCTAATCTTGCTTACTTTCAACAGGTAATAGCTAACTATCTTCATCCAGAACAGAATGCGATCGCTGATATCAACATGCTACGCCATCAAGCAGCACTAGAGAACGCCAACGCCAACGCCGCAGCTCAACGATTATTCAGCGAACCTCGTCACATTCAGGGAGAAATCGAACCTGTAATGACGCTGATGATATACATTCGTGGTTTTTTCAGTTCGGTAACAACTTTGGCAGAACATCTGCGGGAATTTAGCGGTGAGTACCAATTTCCTGAAGTAAAGCGACTTGCTGATACCATTGTCCAAGTTTTGGAAAACCTAGCAGATGCCCTTGGGCAGAGACAGCCACCCCAACCATTACCAGCACTGGATAGCTATCTTGAAGCAATTCACAACCAAATTGAACAGTTACATACTGCTCGGTTATCAGAAATTGCTACCAATTCCAACACTTTAACTCCCACATTACAAGCCGTTCGAGAGCAAACTCCACTCTCCACAGAACTGGATCGAATTGTTAATGAAATTAAAGTTCTGCATTGTGTAATTGCTCGTCTGCAAGAATAATTGGCGTTGCAAAGTAGTAAGATGAATTGGGGCAAGCTCTTGAGACAGAGGAAGTGGGGGGAATTTTAAAACTTGCCAAATCATCCCGTAAATATGCAACGCCGAATAATTTTCTTTACGAAGCTGAAACCATTTTATTTAAGATATGCCAAAGTCCGGCGTCCAATTATTCCGTCGGCTCTTAATCCTTTAGATTTCTGAAATTTCATCACGGCTGAACGTGTTTTGTCATCGAAAACACCATTCACACTTGCAGTATAGAATCCTTGCTGTTTTAATAAATTTTGAGCAGTTTTAACTCTCTCTCCTCTGCTACCTACTGTGAGTGCAGTACTACGATTTGCGGTACTATGGTGTGCTGTACTATTCTTATGGGTATTAACCTTTTGGACAGCATTAGGCTGCTTTTTCATAGTGCCACCGGAATTTTGAGCAACCTGGGTAGCAGTAGTGATATTGTGGCTTTTATTATTGCTTAAAGAATAAGCAGGCGCAGCAGTAGCTAAAGCCAAAGCAGGGAGCAATGCAAGTACTTTCCAATTCATCTTTTTGTTCCTTCTAACTATAAGAGTTCTGACAATTTTGATTAGAAGAGTCATCCAAAAAAGGATTAATGCCTTATAGTGATTCTTCTCGGTTGACTCTGGTGTGTGGGTTTATTATAGAGGGGGGTCTATTCTTTAACCCAGAGCTATAGCATCACACGTTATATTGACAGAGCTATTGCAAAATTGTGACAAAAGCATGACTAATTTATTTAGAATTGTGTCGCACAAAGTCTTACTCTTGATTTGTCAGAATTTCTCTAAAATCCTTAAATCACCGCTAAAAAAATGGCGTTGGCGCTAGCCTTGTCGTCAGACATCGCACTTGCAAAATCGTGTATTAGTGTATGGTAATAGAACAGTAGTATTTGAATAAAAGATGCTCAAGCGACTATAAGTCGCAGCTATACAAAAAAGTAATATTAAGGATTATCACTCAGTTTGCGAAAGCAAAGTTAAATAGTTAACAGCCTAGCATGAAGAAGATATTATGACCACTAAAAATTTCGTCGTCCGCCCAATGAACAGATCGGAAATGGATTTGGCGATTAGTTGGGCAGCAATCGAAGGTTGGAATCCAGGAAAGTATGATGCTCAATCTTTTTATCAAACTGACGAGAGCGGTTTTTTCTTGGGTGAGTTTAATGGTGAGCCGGTGGGGTGCATTTCTGCTGTTGCTTACGATCCACACTTTGCCACTATAGGTTTTTACGTTGTGAAACCCCAGTTTCGTGGGCAGGGGTTGGGTATGAAAATTTGGAAGACAGCAATGGACTATCTGGGTGCTGATCGTAACATCGGCTTGGATGGTGCAGTAGCTCAACAAGAAAACTATAAAAAGTCTGGTTTCCAAATCGCTTATAACCATATTCGTTATGAAGGGGTGGGTGGCGGTGTTGTGCCTGCTGGAATCGTGGATCTGAAAACAGTGCCTTTTGAAGATTTGGTGGCTTATGATCGCCAATTTTTTCCTTCTGAGCGATCGCTGTTTCTACAACATTGGATTGAACAGCCAGAAAGTACTGCTTTCGGGTTTCTCAAAAATGGATCTCTTGCTGGTTACGGAGTTATCCGACCTGCCCATACAGGTTTTAGGGTTGGGCCACTATTTGCTAATGATGAACAGATTGCTGAAACATTGTTTCAAGCCTTGCTTGCACAAAATCCTCATGCTCCAGTGTTTTTTGATGTGCCGGATGCAAATCCACAAGCGATTGACCTAGTTCAACGTTACCAATTGCAGCCAGTCTCTCAAACTGCTCGGATGTACACTAAAGAAATTCCTAGTTTACCTATTGATCGCATCTTTGCTGTGACAAGTGTAGAACTAGGTTAGAAACGGACAAACAACGTGTTTACGCCCCTACTATCCAATCCTACTGTAAGCGCATGAGTTCAATTCTTCACAAGGGCTGCGATCGCAGCTACTAGTTTGGCAGGATCGGCTGGTTTAGCGATATGAAGTTGAAATCCGGCTGTAAAAACCTGTTTTTGTGTGGTTTCTGCGGCGTAAGCACTTAAAGCAATCGCCGGAATTTGTCCACCTAAATTCGCGGGCATTGCTCGTAACTTTTTGATCAAAGTGTAACCGTCAACATCTGGCATACCTAAATCGCTTAATAGCAAATCTGGTTTTGATTGCATAATTGCAGTCAGTGCTTCATTGGCAGATGCTGCGAGCGTCACAATTGCTCCTTGCTGTTCTAATAGAAAAGCCAAAAACTCACGGGTATCAACATTATCATCTACAATTAACAAACGTATTCCTTCTAGTGGAGCATAAAGCATACAGGATGGATAGGAATCATCTGATAAATTGTTATTTTCCTTTTCTAATTCCAAATGTTGAAACACGGGTAGGCAAACTGTAAACGTCGCACCTTGTCCTTCTCCTAAACTCTCTGCCGAAACTGTACCGCCGTGTAACTCGACAAGTTGGCGCACAATCGCTAAACCAAGTCCTAGTCCACCAAAACTTCGGGTTGTACTACTATCTGCCTGACGAAAATATTCAAATACATATGGTAGGAAGTCGGGACTAATACCTTTACCCGTGTCACTAACTATCAGTTGTACTTCAGAATTAATCTGTTTTAAGTAAACTTCCACCTGTCCGCCGGATGGTGTAAATTTAACAGCGTTAGAGAGCAGATTCCAAATAATTTGTTGAATACGATTACTATCACCTTTGACCTGTCCAACTCCTGTATCTAAATGAACATTAATTTGAACGGACTTTGCTTCTGCTGCCAATTGCACTGTCTCTAAGGCAGCTTCAACACTAAAAACAAGATTAACCTTCTCTAAATTAAGTGCTAGCTTGCCCTGGAGAATGCGAGAGATATCTAACAAATCTTCAATCAACTGAGCCTGTAATTCAGCATTTCGTTCGATGGTTTCCAAAGCACGCAAAGTAGTAGCTTCGTTTAATGAGCGATTCTTTAGTAGCTTTGCCCACCCTAAAATTGGATTAAGAGGAGAACGAAGTTCATGAGAAACAATTGCTAAAAATTCATCTTTTATGCGGTTTGCTCTCTCAGCAACTTCTTTCGCTCGTTGGCGTTCTTCTGCTATTGCTAGAGCCTGATCGCGTAGATTTTTATATTCCTGAACTCGGAATGTTAAATCTGTCAAATCTTCAATTGAAAAAAGAGCATAAAATCCATCCCCATGAAACGCAGATACAGCAGTAACAGTTGTGTGTTGAATGCGGTGTTTATCTTTGGATATTGGTACTGGAATGATGTATTTATGCAGTTGAGAAGAAAAAATTGTTGGAGGCCCGCCTTGGAAAATTTGGTGTAAACGGCTAGCGTAACGAGGTTGATTCAGATGAGGGAAATATTCCTGAATAGAAATTCCCAAAATTTTACTTTTCGGAATTTTTGTCCATTCCTCTAAACAGGAGTTCCAGAAGATAACAACATAATCTGATTGTAGAACAAAAGCTCCTAAGGGAATTTTATCTAAAAGGCTGAATTTTTCCTGAGCTTGTCCAATTATATTCATTGCATTATCAAAGGGTTTTAATAAATATTAAAACTATTTTTAGTATAATTATATTATTGAATTATTTGGATTGTACTCATTCATTGCATTGATGAGCGCATCAAAAGTGCCAACCAGAAAAATTAAAATAATATCTCCGATAATTTCAAAGCGTTCAATTGTGAAACTAGCTTGTGCCAGTAATATTTTTGAATCGCTCTCGTACGCAGATAATAATAAATTTTCAAGAGTATCTTCTAAATAAACGGGCAATGTATAGTTTAGATGCTTTTTTAGCACATTACTGAGTGAACCCATTACTCCATTTATGACAATGTTACCAATTTCGCTCAGTGTGCCAATTTTCACCACATCTAGGTCAGCCGATCCTGGCTTTTCACCTGTAAGCACTGCAACCAATGTTGATGCGCTGTCAGTTGGAAAAATTAAGCTAGCAGTGCCATAAAAAGAGCCTGTAAAGCGTAGTTTTACAGCTGCCAAAGTATCATCCTGAAATCGTTTTGTTAATTCTTGATATGCATCGTTAGCAGTTAAGACTTTAACAACCGGAATTTTTAGACGAATGTGAGAGTCTACCATTTCATTAAGTAGACTTGCTGCTCGACCAACTCCAATATTAATTAACTCTTGTAGGGCATCTAGTTCTTCTGCTGTCACATTCATGAAAACTTATTCCTTGGTATTAAGAACTTCCTGGACTGCCTTTCGCAATTCACTTTCTTTTGGTGGTTTATTAATAAAGTTGACTGCCCCCAGGTTATAGCTTTGATTACGTGCCCCTTCTTGGATATCGGCGGAAATGATAATGGTCGGAATTTTTAATTCTTTATCTTGCATAGCTTTCAAAAATTCAAACCCATTAATATCTGGCATTAGAAGATCCGCTAATACACAATTTGGCTTATAGTTGTCAACCATTTCTAATCCCTCACGCCCATTAGTGGCTTCGATAATTTCATAACCATCTACTTGTAGAAACTTACGGATCATTCTGCGAGAAAAAGCTGCATCATCGATAATCAAAACCATTGCCATCAGCTTTGTCCTTTTATGCTTTAGCTTAACAATTAATAATATAGACTAATTAGCCTATATTATTAATTAAAAGGAATGAATTAAAGAAGAAATAAATATAATTTTACAATTATCAATAATAGTTTCGGAAAAATTATCAAACTCGCTGAAACTATAATGCTATGAAGCTAAAATTTTTAATAATAGAAGTTTTTAAAATTTGTTAAGTATTTGAAATCCAATCTAATTCCAGCTTTACTTTGTGAAGCCAATGCAAAATTCTTGTTTGCTGGATATCGGTTAGACGGTTGATTTCTGGCAGGCTCATGCCACTAGGGACTTCCAATAAAAAAATAATCAATTGCTGTGTAGGCAGGGGAGCAGGGGGCAGGGGGAAAAGAAAAATATCATTTGAATAAATTGGCTAACTTATTCTCTGGAAGTCCCTTAAGATACATTTTGAGGCATACCTGCTTGACATAGTTTAAGTAGTACCAAGGTTGTTATGATTTGAGAAACTGACGTTAGCGTACCCCTACGGGGAAGCAAGCTACGCGCAGCGTTTCCAAGAGTTGCGGGGCGGAACGCACATTGCATTGTTTGCACTTGTTAAGATTGTCTGTATTGACAACGACCATTTTTGAAAGTTTGAGTTGAATCGCAACTATAACATTGCGTATCTTTTAACTATATCATTAAGGCAAATATTATGTCTTCAGCCTAAAAAAAGGCAAACATCTCTCTTTAGATAGAGATTGCTGAGGGTTAATATTAAATTAGTATTAAAATAACATATATGAATTTATATTTTATTAACCGATGGAGTTAAATGAAATTGACGATGATATAGAAGCATTTCTCGTTGAAAGCTATGAGAATTTGAATCAAATTGAAGGCGATATTATTGAGCTAGAAAAAACATCTGCGAATGGAGAAGCATTAGTTCGCATTTATCGCTCACTCCATACGCTTAAAGGAAATTGCGGCTTTTTACCGTTTCCTAATTTAGAATCACTTGCTCATGCTGGAGAGAATTTGCTCTCGTGTCTGCGCGATCGCCAGCAAGCAATCACCCCTGAGATTATTAGTATTTTACTACAAACAGTTGATAGCATTCGGCAAATCCTGTCTCAAATTCAAGCTACAAGGCATGATAGCGATGTCTACGACGGGCTGCGCCTACGCGATTATTCCGCACTGATCGCAACTTTAACTCGATTGTCACAAGCAAAACAGACTCCAAAACCCTCTCAATCGCCAATTAATACACAAACGCCACAAATAGATGCAGAAGCTCCAAAAGATACAGCAGGTAGTGATGTCAATAACGAAATCACAGAAATATCAACGACAACATCAGAATCTGCTTATATCCGAGTCAATGTTAATCTGCTAGATCAGATGATGAACCTAGTGGGTGAACTCGTTTTAGCCCGTAACCAGGTAATCGGATTTAGTACAAAATTTAAGGATAATAGTTTTACTACTACCTGCCAGCATCTGAGCCAACTTACAGCCCAGTTGCAGGAAGGGGTGATGAAAACTCGATTGCAACCAATTAGTTCCATTTGGCAAAAGTTCCCTCGTGTCACCCGTGATTTAGCGATCGCTTCCGGTAAAGAAGTTGAAGTAGAGATGGAGGGAGCAGATACCGAACTAGACAAAAGTATTATTGAAACAATTAAAGACCCCTTAACGCACTTAGTACGCAACTGCATCGATCATGGGATAGAATTACCAGCCGAACGGGTTGCTTGTGGAAAGCCAAGCTTAGGACGGCTATTTCTCAGAGCCTTTCACGAAAGCGGCAAAGTCAATATTGAAATTGGCGATGATGGTCGCGGTCTAAATTTAGAACGGCTCAAAGGGCGAGCGCAGCAACTTGGTTTAGTCAACGCACTGCAAGCTGCAACCATGAGCGAATCAGAAGTGATGAACTTAATTTTTTTATCCGGCTTCTCGACAGCTGAACAGGTAACTCACCTTTCCGGGCGCGGGGTTGGCATGGATATTGTCAAGAGTAATATTGAGAAAATTAACGGAACAGTTGAAATTTACAGCCAACAGGGACAAGGAACAACCTTCAAAATCAAGATTCCCCTGACATTGGCAATTATTCCAGCATTGATTGTCACTAGTGGTAGCAATAGCTATGCTATTTCCCAAGGGAGTCTACTAGAGCTAGTACGCCTAGAAGCACTCAATAGTATTGAGATATTATATGATGTGCCTGTGTATCGCTTGCGGGGTAATCTTGTGCCTTTGGTTTACCTCAATCAAGTATTGCAACACAATAGTGTCAACAACTTAGAAACACTCAGTCTGGTAATTGTGCAAGTTGATAATTATCGCTTTGGACTGGTTGTAGACACAATTGAAGACATCCAAGATATTGTAGTTAAACCTTTGGGAAGACAGTTAAAGACGCTATCCCTATTTACAGGAGCTACCGTTTTAGGAGATGGCACAGTGGCATTAATTATTGATGTTGTCGGTTTGGCAAACCAAACTGGTATAATCGCCAAACAAAAGCAGTTATTGAGCGAGAATACTGCAAATAGCCAAGAGCAAGCAGGCGATCGCCAAACAATTTTACTCTTTGAAGGCCCCCAAGGCGCACGCATGGGCATTCCACTAGCGATCGCATATCGGCTCGAAGAGATTCTTGCTTCTGCTGTCGAAAAAGTAGCTAATCAGGATGTGTATCAGTCTTATGGTCAAATTCTACCGCTAATTGATCTTTATAAAATATTTGGCAATCGCGATCGCTTTAATGATGAGGCTTTGGCAACAGTTGCAGAAACGCTCCAGATAATTATTGTTTCTCCATATACAGAACTTAGTGTTGGGCTAGTAGTTGAGCGCATTCTTGATATTGTGGAAGAACCATTAACCATTAAAGGTATTCCTAGTAGACCTGCTGTGCTTTTCTGTGCTGTAATTCAAGGGCAAATCACAGAAATTATTGATATAGAGACTGTAATTCGGATTGCTAACCCTCATTTGCTGCAACTAGCGACTCATGGCTGAACAAAAAATTTGCACATTTTTCCTCAAAGGAGCTTACTTTGGTATTGACGTGCAACACATTCAAGAAGTGATTCGTCCACAACCAACGACTCGTGTACCTTTAGCACCACCAGATATTTGTGGGTTGATTAATTTACGTGGACAAATTATTACTGTCATCGATTTGCAGCGTCGATTAGAGATGAGCGAACCGCAGACACAATCAACTACAAAACTTGGAGATGAGCGGCAGGGATTTAATTTCATTGTGTATTCTGATCATGAAGTAGTCAGTCTGCTAGTGGATGATGTGGGAGATGTTTTAGAGTTTAAACAAAACACCTTTCAACCCCCACCCGCAACGTTAAAAGGTAGAATGCGTCAGATGCTAGCAGGAGCTTACCCGCTTCCAGAGGGATTTCTGTTAGTTTTAGACACCGAGAAAATTCTAGATGTTAATTTAACAAATCAGATTATTGAGTAATTAAGGAGCGCTTTGCAATGACTACTAATCGGGCTGGAAAAACAGTCAACTCAAAATCTCCCTCGGTGGATAGTGCAGATTCGCAACCGACCGATGACAGTGTAATAAAAGTGCAATTGCAAGCGTTACTAATAGCACTTAAGGCGGCAAAAAACGGTGATTTTACCGTCCGTTTAGCGGATGAGAATAATGAATTGGGTGAAATTACCTCAGTTTTTAATGAATTGGTGAGTTTAAATCAAAACTTTGCTAACGAAGTTAATCGCTTGGCATCCGAGATTGGTATTGAAGGGAAGCTTGGTTCTCAAACCGTTGTCAAAGGAGCAGGTGGGAGTTGGAAAGAATCGCTCGACAACTTGAATCAGATGTCTACAAATTTAAAAGAGCAGATAAAAGGTATTAATGAGGTCAGCCTTGCCGTTGCTCAAGGAAATTTGTCCAAGCAAATCGAGGTAAGCAATGCAGGAGAGTTTAAGCAGCTTACGGATAATGCAAATCAGATGATTAGCAGCCTCAAGTCTTCAATTAGACAGATGACAGAGGTGGCAACAGCAGTTGCGTCTTCCGCAGAAGAACTAACCGCAGTCAGCAAAGAAATGACTGAGAACGCCGAACAAACAGCCGAACAAGCCACTTCTGCCTCTGCCTCTGCTGAAGAGGTAAGTCGGAATACCAATACAGTTGTGACTGCCGTGGAAGAGATGAATGCTAGTATTCGAGAAATTTCTAAGACCGTTACCCAAGGAGCAAAAGTCACGACTGAGGCAGTTAAAACAGCCGATCGCACGAACGAGACAATTAACAAACTCGGTCAAAGCAGCATCGAAATTGGTAAAGTTATTAAAGTCATTACCTCGATCGCAGGGCAAACAAACCTGCTAGCCCTCAATGCTACCATTGAGGCAGCCAGAGCCGGAGATGCAGGTAGAGGATTTGGCGTAGTCGCAAACGAGGTGAAAGAATTAGCCAAGCAAACGGCAAGTGCTACTGAAGACATAAGCTTGCGAATTGAAGCAATTCAGACAGATACAAAAAGCGCCGTTCAAGCCATCACTCAGATTACTAGCATTATTAATCAAATCAACGACTTTCAAAGCACGATCGCCAGTGCTATTGAGCAACAAACAGCAACAACAAATGAAATTGGTCGAAATATGGCTGAGGCAGCCAAAGGAACATCAGATATTGCTAAAAGTATTGGAATTGTGGCACTTAATACTCAGAGTACGACTACTGGAACCAGTAATACCTTAGAGGCAGCTACAGAACTATCTCGAATGGCAGTAGATTTGCAGAAAGTTGTCAATCAGTTTAAGTATTAAGAGAAGGTAATCTTGAAGAAGTGGCAGAGGAGGCAGGGGGAGCAGAGGAGGCAGGGGAGGCAAGACAATGACTAAAGATAAAGAAGTTATTAAAGACCGTAAAGACTTAGGAATTCATAAAATTGCCTTTGAAACAGCAATGAAAATTTTTGAGCTATCAAAAAAGTTTCCTGTGGAAGAACGATATTCTTTAACTGACCAAATTCGTCGTTCTTCTCGCTCTGTATGTGCGAACATAACAGAAGCTTGGCGGAAACGCCGTTATGAGGCAGCATTTGTAGCTAAGTTGAATGACTGTGTTCGCGGAGCGTGTCGTAGACAAGCTGAGGCAGCTGAAACTCAAACTTGGATTGAATTTGCCGTCAAATGCAACTATATGGATGTGCAAACAGGACGAGAGCTTTACGCAAGTTACAACCAAGTTTTATCTGGTCTAGTAAATATGATTAATCATCCATTACCTTGGTTAATGAATCGTTAATCTCCCCCTGCTCCCCCTGCTCCCCCTGCCCCTAGTCCCCTAGTCCCCTAGTCCCCCATTCCCCAATGCCCAAACTTCGGGTACTAATTGTCGATGACGCCGTAGTAGTACGGAGTCGATTAAGTAAAATTTTGTCTAGCGATCCAGAACTGGAGGTGGTAGGAGTAGCGGCTAACGGTCGTATTGCCCTTGCCAAGATTTCCCATGTTAATCCCGATGTGATCATTTTGGATATCGAGATGCCGGAGATGGACGGTTTGCAAACCTTAGCCGCTATCCGAAAAATATATCCACGCTTACCAGTCATTATGTATAGTACCTTCACCCACAGTGGAGCGATCGCAACGCTGGAAGCTCTTTCTTTAGGTGCTTCAGATTATGCCACAAAACCTAGTAATTTAGGAAGTGTAGAGGCAGCAACCCAACATATTCGGGATGATTTAATTCCTAAAATTAAGGTATTTGGTGCATTTTTCACACCAAGCATCATTACTCATCCAGTTATTTTTCCCCTTCATAGCGATATACAGCAGGTGGAGGTTGTGGCAATTGGGGTTTCTACGGGAGGCCCAAATGCTCTAGCTGTAGTGCTTAAGGAGTTTCCAGCAGATTTATCAGTGCCGATTTTGATTGTGCAACACATGCCGCCAATGTTTACGAAACTACTAGCTAAACAATTAGCTTCCAAGTGTCAAATTCCAGTAGATGAAGCGGTTTCTGGACAGATATTAAAACCGGGACATGCTTGGATTGCACCAGGAGATTTTCATTTAATTGTGCAACGCGACAAAACTGGAGTTCGACTTGTTACCCATCAAGCATCCCCCGAAAATTCTTGTCGTCCTTCAGTCGATGTGCTGTTGCGATCGGTTGCACAGGTTTATGGTGCTGGGGCGATCGCAGTTATCCTCACGGGTATGGGGCAAGATGGGTTGCATGGCTGTCAGTGCATACGCGAGGCGGGTGGACAGGTACTTGCACAAGATAAAGCTACTAGCGTCGTCTGGGGAATGCCTAGTTTTGTCGTTAATGCCGGACTTGCCAATAAAATTCTTCCACTTAACCAAATCGCAGATGAAATTATGCACAGAATTCGTTTAAATCAAGTTCCTCCTACAGACCTGTAATGACAAAGATTATGGGTGTAAATAGCACTGATTTTGAGTATCTTCGGGAGTTAGTTCAGCATCATTCAGCCGTTGTGTTGTTTGGTGATAAAAGCTATCTAGCAGAGTTACATTTGCAGCCAATTATCGAATCGGCAGGATTCGCTTCTATCCCTGATTTGGTTACTTACTTACGAACTCACCCGTTTAATAGTCTTCACATCCAGACAATCGAGGCGCTAGTCACTAACGAAACCTCATTCTTCCGTGATAGCCACCCTTTTGAAGCACTGAAAAAATACGTACTACCAGAGTTAATTAAACAACGAAAAAGTGAGCGATCGCTCAACATTTGGTGTGCTGCCTGCTCTAATGGACAAGAACCTTATAGCATCGCCATACTAATTAATGAACATTTCCCCATGCTTCCCAATTGGTCTGTAAAATTAATTGCAACTGATTTTTCTACTAAGGTTTTAGCCCGTGCCCGCGAAGGGCATTATAACCAGCTTGAAATGAATCGTGGACTCTCTAAAAATATTCGCGATCGCTACTTTCAAAAGCTAGATACTGACTGGCAAATAAAAGAACAAATCCGCCAAATTGTTGATTTTCGTCAGTTGAATCTTTTACAATCTTGGTCATCTCTGCCGCAATTTGACGTTATCTTTTTACGGAATGTTTTAATCTACTTTGATATTCTTACTAAGAAAGCCTTGCTAAAAAAGATCAAGCAGCAATTAAGACCGGATGGCTATTTGTTTTTGGGTAGTGGTGAGACAACTATCAGCTTAGATGAATCATTCAAGCGGGTTTTATTTGACAAAGCTATCTGCTATCGATTGCATAATCCTGAAGTTAACATTGCCGATTAAGGTCAAAACTAGCAGGCTGCTGTTTGTTTGCAGCCACCTATTCGCTTAAACAATCATAATTTCCAAACCAAGACCAGCAAATTAGTATCATTACAAAAAAAATAATTAGCCTTCATTATTTTATTATTGTTCCTTAGTATAAAAAACATTATATATTTATTTTTTTCGGAAAAATAGTGTTTTACCATACACACATAGATAAAAGAAAATACTGAATGCTTGCGATGCGTAAGTATATCTCTAATTTTCAGACTATGTAACCTAAAACACCAATTACCTTGTAAATAAGCATGTCTATTATCACTGGAACCTCTCTAAACGATGTTCTTAACGATACCCTCAACAACGATGTAATCAATGTTGACATAATTGATGCTAGTGCTGGTAATGACACTATTTATGCCGGGGAGGGACAAGACACCGTAGATTACAGCCTTAGTAGTGGTGTCACAGTATTATCAACAGATACAGTTCAAGAAAGTAATGGTACAGACCAACTTCTTAGTAGTGAAAAAATTATTAGTTCAGCAACTGCGATAGATACAATAAACGCTTCTGCAAGCAATGTACACCTAATTAGCGATTTATGTGTAGAACAAGTCAACATCAGCAATATTTCCGTTTTCGATTCTTTAAATTTCCAAGTTGTGAACTTTGACAACGTTATCGCAAGTAATGGAAATGACTGCTTAACAGGAAATGCTGGAGTCAATACCCTGAACGGTGGTTGGGGTAATGACAACTTTGATGGTAATGATGTCTTAACTAGTGGAGCAGGATCTGATCTGACTTTTAACAGTAAGTTATCAAACAACCAAACTACGTGGCTTTTTCCCCAGACTGATTCTCAATAATCTTAAATTGCTAAAATAAACGGTCTTAACGATCCTCAAAATTTCTAAGTAATCGCCTAATAACGCAAGGCGAAAGTCAAAAAAATTGTATTCCATCCAAGTTTTGTAGACCGTCATTAGTCATTTGTGTTTACCAATTGGACTTTGGACAAATGACAAATGACAACCTCACTAGTGGATGTGGAATGTGCAATGTTTATTTGCGTAACAGCTTATTAGCAGACATCAGGGACTTCCAACTAAAAAAATATTCTATCGTGGTGTAGGCAGGGGGGCAGGGGGAGAAAGAAAAATATGATCTGGGTAAATTGGATAATTTATTTTCTGGAAGTCCCTCAAAAAAGCTAATCTTCTATTTTTTTCAGAGCATCAGGCTTGTGAGCAGCTTGTTTTCCTGTACGTAGTTTACCGCCGTAGGCATCGCTTTCAACTAAGTACTCAGGGTTATCTTCACTTGCAGCAATATGGTGTTCTTTAATATCTGTAGGTGAAGTGAGTTTCTTTAATATTTTGCCAGTTGTCTTGCCTTAGGAAGTGTTCCATTCAATGCGATCGCCCTTTTTGAATTGTTCAGCCATATTTATCTCCTATCTGATGTTTTATATCTACTAACGTCACATTATGTCTGCGAGTGGAAAAGTAGCCATCATTCTAGTGATATAGGAATCCTATAGGACTAATACCCGATTTCATGCAATTCGAGTTACTTGCTGATTCACACGGGGACGGCCAAAGCGTTCCCAAGCACTCCCTCCTCGCAGAAATAACTCTAAAAAGCGCAATGGTTCTCCTGAATCGCCTTTTGACCAACCGGAACTACCAGGAGCAAAGGCTAAAGTTCCTTCAGACACCTTGAAGCTGCCATCAGAATAAACTGCATCACTCACCACATCTCCAATTCGGATCACGATCTTGCTTTGAGGCTCCAAATTCAGTGTATGCGCCCCAATAGTTGTTTTAATGTTGCCGTAGCCATCAATCCAGGCGATTCGATCTGGTGGAACATCTGGGATTTGCTCACTCTTGAGGCTATCTCCCAAAAGGCTAAAATCTTCATTCATAATGGCAGCCGCAGCCGGAGGAAAGACATCCCGTGAGCGAAACTGCGAACCGCCACGAGCAACGTTGACCACTCGCAACTCCTTTGTATAGTTTTTGATAAAGGAGAGGGTGTAGCCTGCATTCACACCCACTACTTTTACACCATTGGATAAAAGAGCATAAGTTAGTCCTTCACCTTCATTGTCTCGACGGGCTTCAGGATCATCCTGACGAGGCGCACAGTTATGATAAATTAGGCGATCGCTAGGGCCAGGGTTGAGTCCTAGTTGAGCAATCCAGAATCCCGTTGCCAAGGTACTGAATGCTGGAACCGAAAGCAAATGAATTTGGGCATCAGGAAAAGCCATCAGCAGACGTTGTGTGACTTCTGTAAATGCCGGATCTCCTGTACCGTAGTCTGCAATGACGCAGATAAACATTCTGCTACTCCTTCTAATGGGTGTAATTTGCAATCAATGGTTAGACAATGGTTGGTCTTCAAAAGCTCCAGTCAAAAGAGGTAGGGGAGCAGGGAGCAAGGGGGAGAGACTGGGAAGGAGCTTGTACTCCACCTAAGTCTTGCGCCCTTCATAACGGGGCTTCTTACCCATGCTTCGCTCCGCTTCACGAAAGAAAACGGAAGGGCTTGTTCCCCCTGCTCCCTGCCCCCTTCCCCTCTGCTTCTTTGGTGAACTTGCCTCATCAGCAGTCTACGTGTGATTTCAACTATATGCAAGATTTCTAGATAACATTGAGCGCAATTTTCCAGCCAAAAAATACTGGAACTACACAACTTAGATTAATTACATCAGTCATCATGTGATTACAGGTTTAAATAAGCAGTTGTCTGCTCATTTCACTCCTATTAATAACCTTAAAGTCCTAGTCAACGCAATGAAAACAATTACTTCACTTTTTAGCGAAGAACGCAACCAACTTCAGACAGATATTGATAACACGACTAACATCGAGGAGATAGTTAAGTTGGTTCAGAATCGACTTGATAATCTCGAAAGAATTTACATTGAAAAACTTAATTTAGCTCAAGTTCGTCTTGCTTCCTTTTTCCTAGATACCCTGCGGCAGTCCATTGCTACTCTTGCTGCGGCTAACTATTCTCAAATTACTCCAGCAGAGCAAAAGCAATTTCCTAACTCAGGTACAAACCTTTTTTCCAGCAGATTAATCCTAAAACTGCTAAAAGGGCTAATTTATATAGGCATCTTAGGTTCGTTGTTCTCTTTAACTAAAACTACCCCAGGTGCATGGATGGCTATCTTACTAACCTCTATACTTCTAGGGATAGAAGTTGTGCTTCAACTTGAGTCAAAGAGCCAGCAAAATTCTATATCTTCAGAGCTATTGGAATTACCTAAACCTATGCTCCAGGTTGATAGCAAAGTATTTTTAGATCATCTTGGCGATGCTCTCAACACTATCGACCTAGCAGTAGCTAGAGTAGAAGAATGGAATAAACATGAAGGCGACTTAGCAATAGAAGAACTGCCAGAGCTATTGAATTTTCTGCAAAGGCTAATGGGCGCATCAAAACTTGATAAACCCCAAATGGCTTATGAACTAGCAAAACTTCTGCCACAGATTTTAATGTCTCAAGGAATTAACGCTCAAATTTACCGACCAAATGACCCGCATAGCGATCGCAATTATTTTGACTTTGAGCCAAGTATCGACCCCGATACCAAAGATCACGTAACTCTAACTCCGGCTTTATTGAAAGGCGATCGCTTAATTCGTCGCGGTAGGGTAATTGAGCCAGCATATTCCGCTTCTAAAGAATAATAGACAATAAGGGTATGGAAATTTTAGAAACAATCGGTTTTGATTTGGGGCACGGTGAAACGGCTGTAGCTAAAGCTGTAGTGGAAAGCATCGACCCCCCCCAGATGCTGGAGATTAATAACAGGAAGAACCAAATTACAGCCCTTGGTTGGCATCCTAAACTTGGTTATCTTGTCGGTGAACAAGCATTAATTCAAGCTGGCGTTACCCAACTGACAATTTCTTTCAAGCAAAAACCCAACAACGATCCTAAATATCGAGAAACAATTAGCACTTTTGTAGCAACCTACTACCGACTTTTGAAAGAAAGCAAACAACTCGAAAGCGGGGAAAGTAGCTATTTTTACATAGGTTGCCCTTCAGGATGGTCACTTAGCGATCGCACCGAATACCAAAAGCTACTTCAAGAAGCTGGTATTCCCCAACTAAATGTTGTACCCGAATCGCGGGCTGCTTTCATGCAAGCCAAAGAAGCCGGAAAACTGGAGTATGACAAACTTGTTGCATCGGTGCTAATTGTCGATATTGGTTCTTCAACCACAGATTTTACTCTGGTTAAGAGCTTAGAAGAGATCCCGATAGATTTCGGGAGTAATACTTTAGGTGCATCGCTAATTGACAAAGCTATTTTTGCCCGGACTCTCGCCAACCACGAGCAAAAAGCATTACTCGAAAAAGTATTTAAGGAATATCCGCATCACCAAGCTCGTTGTGAACTTGCTTGTCGCAAAGCTAAAGAAGATTACTTTTCTAATGAACAGCTATACAGCGATCCTGAATCCTTTGCGCGTGGCTTCGAGTCGATTAACGAACAGATTTATTTTATTCCTCAAGTTAATAAATTGATGATGGAGGAAATTTTAAACCAGCCTTTACCTGAACTGGGGCATCATAGTTGGGTGCGATCGTTTAGCGACTCTTTAACTGAGGCGAAAGAAAAGCTAGAAAAACTTGGAATTGTGCCGAAACTTTTGCTGATGACTGGTGGTGCATCTCGCATGAAGTTCACGCACGTTCTTTGTCAAGAAATGTTTCCCGAACCAGAAACACTACTTCGCCCCGATCCTGAACCAGAACGGTGCATTGCACTGGGATTAGCACGAGTAGGACGATGGGATCTGCGTGCTGCTGCTTTTAAGGAAGAAGTCAACAAATTATTTACCTCGAATACGCTTAAAGGTTTGATTGAAAGGCATATCCCGGAGTTAATCGAATCATTAACTAAGCCTTTGACAGATGGCTTGATTGTCAACGCAGTTAAACCAGCTTTAAAAGATTGGCAAAAAAACAAAATACGGACTTTAGCCGATTTGGAAACAGCTTTAATCAGTCGGGCAGAACAGTGGCTCAAAAGCGAACGCGCTGTGCAGATAATTAATCATCAATGCGCTTCTTGGTTTAGCAATAAAATCCAACCCGATTTAGCCGCACAAACCGATCCAATCTGTCGAAAGTTTCACATACCTAGAAGCAGCTTAAGGTTTCAGGATAGTATTGACCCAAATTTTGTTAACCCAGAGTTACGAATTGGAGATGCTATTCTGGCTGAAACAGTGGGCTTTATTGTCAATGTAGTAATTGGCGGAGGAACTGTAGCTAGCATCATCACTCTTATATTAACTGGACATTTAACCTGGCCTATCGCACTAGTATATGGGGCTTCGGTTATGGCGGCAGGAATGGAGCTAAATCGCAAGAGTGTTCAAGAAGTAATCAAGACAAATGTGGATGTACCTAGTTGGGTTCGTTCTAGTTTTTTGAGTGACAAAAAAATTGAGGAGATGTGTGAGCAAATAAAGCCTGAGTTAGAGAAAGTTCTTCAAGAACAACTGACAGCAGATCAAGAGGCTTTTGATAAACTGATTAGCAAAGTTGAGCAAGGTCTGCAAAAAACCCTTTCTACCAAAGTTAAATCTTGTATAATTCTGATCCAATAGTGGTGATATGTAACATTAGTAAACTTTAGAAAAGAGAGAAAAGCCCCATTTAAATTTAGTTATTGAGACACAACAATAACAATTATGTTATCTAAATTTTCTGTTTTACAGTGACTTAAATATGTAACCTGTTTAGAAGTTAATGATTCAAACAATAGTTGTCTTTATAATTATTGGGCTGATTCTCACCGGGATTTTAATCAATCCTGTTCTAGTAAAAAGGCGAAGAAACCGTCTCAAATACCGTCCTTTTCCCCCACTGTGGAATGCAATTATTGAGAATAATCTTCCTATTTATCTGTGTCTCTCTCCCAATGAAATCAGACGACTTCAGGGACATATTCAAGTATTCTTAGCAGAAAAGCAATTTATTGGCTGTAGAGGATTACAGGTGACGGAGGAAATGAAACTGACCATTGCTGGTGTTGCCTGTTTACTCCTATTAAATGAACGTGGGCAATACTTCCCTAGACTTCGTTCAATTTTAGTCTATCCTAATGCTTATTTTGTTCAAGAAACGAATTCTATCGGAAATTATGTTGTTGAAGAAAGACGTGTGGCAAGACTGGGTGAATCGTGGGCGAATGACCAAGTAATAGTGTCTTGGGAACAGGTGAAACAAGACATTAATAACTGGGAAGACGGACGTAACGTTGTGCTTCATGAATTCGCCCATCAGTTAGATCAAGAAGATGGTAAAGCTGAAGGAGTTCCTATACTCCAAAGCAACTCAGACTATACTATATGGGTGAAGGTGATGACAGAAGCATATCAGCAACTTTGTAATGATGTTCTACAAGGCGCAAAGACAGTAATGGATAGCTATGGTGCAACGAATCCCGCAGAATTTTTTGCCGTAGCAACTGAGACATTTTTTGAGAAACCACACCAATTGCTGTCTAAGCATCCGGCACTTTATGAACAATTGCAACGTTACTATCAATTAGATCCTGTGCAATGGGTGTAAAATAAGTAATTAGGCAACAATAAATCACATTATGTCCAGTTAATCAACCTTCCTTCAAAATATTTTATGAATTACGAATTACGCATTACGAATTACGAATTATCTTAACTAAGAGCTTTTCTTCGCTAGAATCTTCAAAGCTACTGCTTCAGGGATGGGCATCACTGATAACCGATTTCCTTGTCTCACCAACATCAACTCTTCGGCGCTAAACTCTTCTTTGAGTATTGATAGCAAGATGGGGTTAGAAAAAGCCTCAACAAATTCCACTACAACTGTTTGCCACCGAGGGGATTCGGAACTTGATTTCGGATCGTAGTATTTACTTTCTGGCTCAAACTGTGTCGGATCAGCAATATTTTTTTTCACTACACGCATTAACCCAGCAATATTAGGAGGATTAGCATTGGAGTGATAGAAAAAAGCTAAGTCTCCTTCATCCATTTGGCGCAAAAAGTTGCGAGCTTGATAATTGCGAACACCGTCCCAGATAGTCTCGTTCTGCTGTTGAAGGTCAGCAATACTATAGGCTTCTGGTTCTGATTTCATTAGCCAATAATTCATCTAGAGAAATTATGTATATACAAAAGCATTTTAATTTTGAGTAGGTCAATAAGTTCGTAGTAAGGACTTTAGTCCTTATTTTTTAGCATTAAAGTGCTTACTACAAACCTTCTTGTACTAGCTTAGACATTGTACTAGTGAATATTTGGCTTAACTGCGGTAAGCTATAACAGCATAAAACGGATCTCCTCCAGGTGCACCCAACCACTGTAATAAATTCGGTAATGTTGACTTATGAGCTATAACTTCTGCGGTTGTAAATCCTGGAACTGATGCAAAGTAAGCTTTGACTAATTCTACTCGCTGTGCTTCTGAAGCCTCTCGCCAAGCCTGAATCGCCTTTTCAAAAAACATCCGGTTAGAAAAGCTGATAATTGCAACACCACCGGGTTTCAAGATACGGTAAATTTCAGAAAATACTGCTTCTGGATATTGCACATATTGCACAGATACGCAATTGAGAACAGCATCAAAATCTTCATCTGGTAAAGGTAGCTGCGGATTTTCGTTAAGATTTTGCACAAAGTAATGATTTAAACGGGCATTTCGTGCTAATTCCTCAGCGTTGAGTCCGTGTCCTTCCACATGGGCAAACTGCATCTCTTCTGGTAGATGAGACACCCAACTGCTCATCATATCAAAGATGCGGATGTTGGGTTTGAGGCGATCGCGATATAAATCCGTTAGCTGTTGAATAAATCCTTCATCGACATGGGTAACAAAGCGAGGATAGGCATAGAACAGCTTATCGTCTTTGTCGTCTAATTTCTGGCGTTGATTCGGTCTTAATTGCATAAATCTCTGTTTTGGAGTACTTTCTTCAAAAAATGCGGCAATTTCAGGTATTGTTCAAAAAACACTATGTAACATATTTTAATAACAGCAAGACACATAGACGAGTCTAAATAGCAGCATTCAATTTTATTAATTCAATGTTATATAAATTACATATTTTGCGGCATATTTGGCAACAAACGCGCCTATTGGGATTATTACCATATTTGAGCTTGTTACTTTGGATACTTCCCTTATTATTATTTACTTCTGGGCACAATAGCCTGATGGCACATGATGAAGCGCTTTACGCTTCGCGTGCGCGTTTGATGTTTGATTCTGGTAATTGGATAACTCCTTGGGAAAAAGCACATCATAAAACTCCTGGCCCTTATTGGATAATTGCCAGTTTCTACAAGCTGTTTGGAATGAGTGATACTAGTGCGCGTCTTCCTAGTATGATTGCTAGCATTTTTAGTTTATGGCTGGTGTATGAAATCGGCAAAATTATGCTAGGCAAAAAATTAGGTTGGCTAGCTGCGGCAATTTTAAGTGTGGAGTTTTTCTGGCTGCAATACTCTCGCTTAAGTACACCTGATATACCGATGGTTTTATTAGTACTTTTAGCGATTTTGTCTTTAATAAAAGCGGAATTATATCTTCAATATCGCTATTTTTGGAGTTTTATAGCTGGTTTAAGTTTAGGTTTAGGCTTCTTAGTCAGAAGCTTTATGATTTTTTTGCCAATTATAGCTTTATTCCCTTATTTAATTTGGGAACATCGCCGTCATCATCATCTTACTAACCCATTTTTGTATTTAGGCTTTTTTGTAGGTTTAATCCCTACCTGTGTTTGGCTGTGGTTAAGTTGGCTGCACTACGGAAATCAAAGTTTTGAAGAGTTGCTCAAGTTTGTTGTGCAGCTAGGTTCTGAAAATAATTATAGAAATGATCGGCTGTTTTATTTATGGAATATTCTTTTAAAAGCATTTCCTTGGCCTTTTTTCGGACTTTTAGGTTTATTTCTTACTTTCCGTCATCCTATTAATCGTTATCAGTTAATATTAGTTGGCTTTCCACTTGTCCTATTTTTTGAACTTAGCCTTTTTAGTACTCGTCTTCCTCACTATAGTCTTTGCCTTTATCCGTTTGTAGCTTTGCTTGCATCTGTGGGTTTAAATTGGTTAGGTAGTATTTACGAAACAGGAATTACCCCGCAATTACCTCTTGAAAAAGGTAAAAGAAATATATTAAGCCTTTTTGCAAAAAAGAATTTTCCTCGAAATCTCAGTTATGGCTTTGGTGGGTTCGGTGTTCTACTTGTAATAGTCAGTATTGGTGTTCTTAATTGGGGTAGTTTTGACATCCGCAAGTATGCATCTATTGGCTTGGCTATGGGTTTGGGTTGGTTAATTTTACCTGTGGTGTGGATTAGTCGTTACCACTTTGGCAAGAAGTTTCTCACAGCGCGTTATTGGATTGCAGGCTGGTTAATTCCTTGTTGGTTAGCTTTGGCGATGACTGGTAGCATAGGGCTTTTAAGTGATTATAACCCTGTTTTAAGAAGTTTTTTACAACAAGGTGCGATCGCTCCAATTCTTAAATCTCATCCTACCTACTATGTGGAAATAGACCCAAAAACCCAAGTATTGCTTAATTTCTATCTTTCTATTCACCCTCAACAAGTAGCATCTTTTTCCCAAATACCAGCTTTGAGCTATGCTTGGATATATGCTGACCAGTCCCCTAATTTATCTCGACCTCACCGCATTCTGGGTACAGTCAAAGAGTACCAGTTAATTCAAGTTCTTC
The DNA here is from genome assembly GCF_034531155.1 of Nostoc sp. ChiVER01. Classification (NCBI taxonomy): domain Bacteria; kingdom Bacillati; phylum Cyanobacteriota; class Cyanophyceae; order Nostocales; family Nostocaceae; genus Nostoc; species Nostoc sp. ChiVER01. The sequence goes on from NZ_JAVRBS010000002.1 coordinate 133,062, forward strand.
CCTAAGACAGATGGAAAAACCTTTAATTGTAATTGGGTATTTTGTTCAAGTCTTCGTCACTACTTTGATACATTCTGTTTTGAGAAGAACTAAATTATCAGTCTCAAAAACAGCGCAAGAGTTCATTAATGTCGCTAAAACAGGTAAAGCTTTCTGTAAATTTGCGTTGGCTTGTTGTGCTGCTGGCTGATATTGTTGTAGCCAAGTGTTTTTAGTTATATATTCTGGAAGGAATGCAGAACGTTCTAATAACCAAAAAGTTACATGATATTTTTGGATAAAGTCTTTAACCTGATTAATATCTTCAGTATATTGAGCATTAATAAGGTCAATCATCCGCTTACGAAATTGAGCGTAATATTTGGTATGGAAAGGTAAAGCATATTCTTTACCCACTAAAATTGTTCTTTGGGCAAATAGAGGTATGTTATCTGCTTCTTCAGAAGTAGAGGCTATGACAATATTTTGCGGTTGCTTTTGCAAAAAATTATATAATGTTGGAACTTGACCTTGTACATAAAGGGTTTTAGGAAAAACTTTTAAGCTGAAGCTGCTAGGGTACAAAATGAGTCCTGCACCAAGGATTATAATAGTTCCCAAGATGAGGATTTGTTTCTCATTTTCTCGTGCCCATCGAAATGTAGCATCTAGAATCAAGATAATAGAAATTGCTGTTGCAATAGCAAGTACCATCCTAAAAGTATGATGGGTGTAGCGGCTAGGCCAGTGCAGTTTAAAAGCTAAGGCATGGGCAGTAAAAAACATTATTGAACTAGCTATTACTGCCTGTAGTAATAGTTTTACTTCATTATTTACTTCTTTAGTTAGAGGAAAGTTAGACTTAAATTTTAAGATTATTGGTAATAATAAACCTAATAATAATTGAGGAGGTGCAATTAAAGCAATAAATCCGCTATCTCTACCAAAAAACCAATAATTAATAATATTATGACTAAAATAGCTAACTCTTCCTCCAGGCCAGTAATCCGGCATAGTTCTGGCAACAGCAGCAGTAATTGGCGGGCCAAATTGTGATGATTGAATGGCATAAGGTAAAATTACAATTCCAGTAACTATAATGGCTGCTGCAAATAAAATAAAATCTTTTCGGTTTTGAGAGATAGTTATCTGCCCATTTTGCCAGCGAAATAATCTTAGGGCTAAAATTAATAAATCCACAAAACCTATTAAAGGGTACATTAAACATTGGAGTGCAAGTACAATTAAGATACCTAACCCAGAAGCTCGTATTGAATAATATAGAAAAGCTAAAAATAGAGGATAAATAAAATCTCTAGGAGTAGCAGAAAATAGGTCATCATGCATACAAAGACTTTGATTTAAAAGTAAGGATGCGATAAACCCCACCATTGGAACTGGTAGTATCTGCATAGAGACTGCAAAGCAATAGCTAGTAGTAATTAGCCCTACTACTATTGGAAAAATTTTGCTAAAAAAAGTTAGATTGATGCCTAAAGCTGCAATTATCTTATAAAGAATCCCATATCCAATTGGTGTCACTGACTGAAAATAATCCGCGATTAAATCCCCAGGAAATAAATTTGGATTAAAGTAACGATACATCCAAGAAATATATTCCCGTGCATCGTCGCTAACTATATATTTACTGCTGAAAGCTTTTTGCAGCCCCATAAGAATATAGCCGACAGCAAAAGTTAGACTTAGACTGTACCAAAAAAGGATAGTCAATTTAGATTTATTTGGTCTGCTTTTTTGAGTAATAGGCGTTATGAAAAATTTTTGTAATTGTGGAATTAGCATTATGCACGCCCATGTCTCAATGAATTGCGTTAATTAAGAAAATCAAAAGCTTTTTTCAATTTTTATGATTGTACAATATTCAAGTATTGAGGAGTCATTTCTAGTTAATAATTCTAGTAGCACTCTGTTTTCTAAGCACAACAAATGTATTCAGGACTATTCAGGTAATAAAAATTACTAAAAATTTCTCTTTGCTCCCCTGCTCATTTCACGATGATTTCACTTTTTCGCGTTGCTCCCAAATGCCTCTTTTGAGCTATGATTTGGATATAGGGTAAGCAGTCTCCTAAATTATCTCGACCTTACTGCATTATTGGCACTGTCAAAGAGTATCAGTTGAATGGATTTATTCCCTAAGACAGATGTCAAGCACTATTGCTAAAAGAACAAGTTTAGTTATAATAATAGTACGCATACTAAGTATTTTGCTAAATGGTTTCTACATCTAATCACTCCCCACCTTTAGATTCGTGGCAGCAAAATCTGGCACCATACAATTTGGGCTACAGAATCAAATTAGTCTCGCAACTCCTCAGTCGCAAGTTTACAGATAAACTAGAACCTTTTGGACTTACGCCATTTCACTGGCTAGTGTTGTGCTGTTTATGGCAAGAAGATGGTTTACCGACTTCTAGTATTGGGGACAAACTCAAACAAGTAGGAGGGACTTTAACAGGCGTACTCGATCGCATGGAAGAACGCGGCTTGGTGCGTCGAGAACGCGACACTTACGATCGCCGCATCTGGCGAATCTGGCTAACGGATGCAGGTAAGGAACTAGAAGCTGTTTTACCCCCAATCGCCGCAGCAGTGCGTGATGAAGCGATGGATGGTATTTCTTTTGCTGACCGAGAACTATTTTCCCAAATATTGAACCGGGCGATCGCTAACCTCTCCTAAAGATGATCCCATAATCACCCGACCGGGGGAGGTGCTGTAAAGATTTGTTTTGAGATAATAATACGCATACTAAGGAAATAAAAATTTTTTTCTGGAAATACTACGCATTCTAAATAAAAGCCTATCAATCAAATTACTGCAAGAAGAAACAAGTTAACAATCATGAAAACTAATACTTTTAACGGACGCAACGGACACAAAACCCCAGTTATCGAAAAACAATTGATTCCTGATTCCGAGACTTTAGAAACTGTCACCATAAAAACATCCACAACAGCAGAAGCACCTGTTGTAACACCTGAGATAGAGAAAGAAAAAGAAAAAGCAACTCCACCGAAGCGGAAAAGACCGAATAATTTAATTTTGGCAGCATTAGGTGTGGGTGCGATCGCCGCAGGTGGTTTTGGTTATCACTATTGGCAATATGCCTCCACCCATCAGGAAACAGACAACGCTACCGTTGCTGGAAACATCCACCAAGTTAGCAGCCGCATTCCGGGAACTGTAAGTGAAGTGCTGGTGGATGATAACCAACTGGTGCAACCAGGACAATTATTGGTGAAGTTAGATCCACGAGACTATCAAAGTCAGGTACAACAAGCACAAGCCGCCCTAGAAAATGCTCGTGGACAGGCGCAAGCTGCCCAAGCAAATATTGCTTTAAGTTCACAAACCACTACGGGTAAGACAACTCAAGCACAGGGTGATGTTAGCAGTGCGGTAGCAGCAATTTCTACAGCACAAGCAGCAGTACAAGAAGCCCAAGCTGGTATTCCTGCCGCCCAAGCAGCAGTACAAGAAGCCCAAGCTGGTATTCCTGCCGCCCAAGCCCAAGTAGCGCAAACAAATGCGAATTTGGAAAAAGCCCAAGCAGATTACAATCGTTACAACGAATTGTATAAAACAGGTGCGATTCCTCGCCAACAGCTAGATACAGCCAAGGCAGCTTATAATGTGGCTACCGCACAGAAAAACGCCGCGATTCAGGGAGTACAACAAGCCCAAGCCAAGTTAGCCTCTGCCAAAGTTGGTGTAGCTCAAGCCCAGTCTCAATTAGCACAGGCGCAAGAGAATGTTACCAACGCCCAAGCTAAATTGGCAGCATCTAAGGGAGGATTGCAACAAGCTACCGCAGGTGGACAAGATACCACAGTGAAACGTAGCCAATATGAAGCGGCAAAAGCGGCGATCGCACAATCGGAAGCATCGCTCAAAAACGCACAATTGCAACTATCTTATGTTAATATTACCGCTCCTAGTGCCGGACGAGTTGGTAGAAAAACTGCGGAAGTTGGCAACCGAGTCCAAGCAGGAACACCATTAATGGCGATCGTGGATAACAACTATTGGGTAGTTGCGAACTTCAAAGAAACTCAATTAGAAAAGATGCGCCCAGGAGAACCAGTAGAAATCAAGCTGGATACTTTTCCTCATCATACCTTTACTGGTCATGTTGACAGTATTTCCCCAGCTTCCGGCGCTCAGTTTGCCTTATTACCACCGGATAACGCTACAGGTAACTTTACCAAAGTTGTGCAGCGCATTCCAGTAAAAGTAGTTTTCGATCAAAAGAGCATTCAAGGGTACGAATCACGGATTACTCCGGGGATGTCTGCGGAAGTTGCTGTGGAAGTCAAGTAATATCATGTCCACTAAATTACCCATAATAGTCGAATTACTCCCCTTAATCCCCCCTTATAAAGGGGGGAAACAAGAAAATAAATCTAGTTCCCTCCCCTTTATAAGGGGAGGGTTAGGGTGGGGTTCTTGGGGTTTAGTAAATAATCAACCGGATATCATTAATACTAAAATTGCCTGTAAACAGATAAAAACCTCTTTCTACCTATGAAATTTTCATACATCTAAAGACAGGCGTATAGAGATGAGGTGAGATGATATTTATAAAAGCAGATTGGTATAAAGTAAGCCTTACATGAAAAAATCGCTACTACCTGCTTTAAGGTCAAGAAACTATCAACTATTTTTTGCCGGACAAGGTATTTCCCTAATTGGGACGTGGATGACGCAACTTGCCACAATTTGGCTAGTTTATGATTTGACAAACTCCCCATTAATGTTAGGAGTTGTAGGATTTTCGAGTCAAATTCCTAGCTTTTTTTTAGCTCCCTTTGGCGGAGTATTTGTAGATCGCTTTTCTCGGTATCGTACTTTAATTAGTACACAAGTCTTGGCGATGATTCAATCGTTAACATTAGCAGCACTGGCGCTGACTGGTGTGATTCAGGTATGGCACATCATTGCCTTGAGTTTATTTCAAGGACTTATTAACGCTTTAGATGCACCAGCCCGCCAAGCATTTGTGCCAGAATTGGTTGAACGTAGAGAAGATTTAGGCAATGCGATCGCTATCAACTCCACGATGATCAACGGTGCTAGATTAATTGGCCCTGCGATCGGAGGTTTACTAATTGCCAGGGTTGGAACTGCTTATTGTTTTTTATTTGATGGTTTGAGCTACATTGCTGTAATCGCCGCTTTATTGGCAATGAAAGTTAAACCTTGGAAAAATGTAGTAACTGACGGTAATCCCTTACAAAAAGTCAAGGAGGGATTTGTATATGCCTTTAGCTTTCCACCGATTCGAGCAATCTTATTGCTATCAGCTTTAGTCAGCCTCATGGGGCTGCAAAACACTATTTTAGTACCAGTTATTGCAGAACAAGTTCTCAAAGGTGGTGCAGAAAGTTTGGGTTTTTTGATGGCGGCTTCTGGAGTTGGAGCCTTAACTGGTGGTATTTATTTGACTACGCGCCAAACAATCTTAGGGATTGGTAAATTGATTGCTTTAGCACCAGCAATTTTAGGAATTGGTCTAATTGCCTTTTCATTGTCTCGATTTTTGCCACTCTCTTTATTTACAATGTTGTTTGTTGGCTTAGGTACAATTCTCCAAATTGCTGCTAGCAACACCTTTTTACAAACAATTGTTGAAGATGACAAACGTGGGCGATTGATGAGCTTATACACAATGTCATTTTTGGGGATGATTCCCGTGGGTAATTTATTGGGAGGCTTTGTAGCCAGTCATATCGGCGCTCCTAACACTTTAATAATTGATGGTATAGTTTGTATTTTAGGGTCGATCATTTTTAGCAGAGAGTTACCTGCTTTAAGGAAAATGATGCGTCCAATCTATGAGGAAAAGGGTATTATCAAAGCTCAGAAAGTTTAAATAGAAATCATATTTTATTCTCGCTGTGCAGAGATAAGGATAAAATGTAATTAAGAGATTTTTTACAACTTAAGTTTGAAACAGGAACAACCCTATGGCTAATACAGGTGTAATTCGTCAGCAAGCACCACCAGAGAGTGTACCGCTAAGAACCTGGATTGGTGTATTAGCCAGTATGCTTGGTGCATTTATGGCGGTATTGGATATTCAAATAACTAATGCTTCCCTGCAAGATATTCAAGCAAGTTTAGGAGCAACCCTAGAAGAAGGTTCTTGGATTTCTACAGCGTATCTTGTAGCAGAAATTGTGGTAATTCCTTTAACAGGATGGTTATCACGAGTATTTTCTTTACGTCGTTATTTGGTAGTAAATACTGCACTATTTATTTTCTTTTCTATATGCTGTGCTTGGTCGTGGAATCTCAATTCCATGATTTTCTTTCGCGCCTTACAAGGTTTGAGCGGAGGAGTATTAATCCCCACCGCTATGACAGTTGTATTAACGACTTTACCCCAATCTAAGCAATCAGTTGGACTAGCTGCATTTGGGTTTAGTGCAGTTTTTGCACCTTCAATTGGCCCAACATTAGGAGGTTGGTTAACAGAAAACTTTGGTTGGGAATACAACTTTTATATAAATGTAATTCCTGGGGCATTAATGCTAGCTGGTGTTTGGTATGGAATTAAGCAAGAAAAACCCCAAATTAATTTACTGAAACAAGGTGATTGGTGGGGAATTATTGCGATGGCTATTGGGTTAGGTTCCCTGCAAGTTGTTTTAGAAGAAGGTAGCCGTAAGGATTGGTTTGGTTCAGCGTTGATTGTGCGCTTAAGTGTGATTGCGGTAATTTTTTTGGTGATATTTTTCTATATAGAATTAACTCGAAAGCAACCATTTATTGATTTACGGCTTTTGTCTAGACGTAATTTTGGTTTAGCCAGTGTTGTCAACGTCTCGTTAGGAGTAGGATTATATGGTTCAATTTATGTTTTACCGTTGTATCTTGCCCAAATTCAACAATACAATGCGCTACAAATTGGTGAAGTGTTAATTTGGGCTGGTATTCCTCAACTGTTTATTATTCCCCTCATACCCAAATTGATGCAACGCATTGATGTGCGGTTAATGGTAGCTGTTGGTGTGACTTTGTTTTCCATCAGTGCATTTATGAACTCTGGGATGACTAATGAAACAGGATTAGATCAGTTACGGTGGTCGCAAATTGTGCGTGCAATGGGACAACCTTTAATTATGGTACCGCTTAGTTCTATTGCCACTGCTGGATTAAGTCCGAAAGAAGCAGGTTCGGCAAGTGGTTTATTTAATATGATGCGGAATATGGGCGGTTCTATCGGAATTGCATCTTTAGCCACATTGTTAACTAATAGAGAGCAATTTCACTCGAATAGATTGGGTGATGGAATATCTTTATATAACCCAGAAACTCAACAGCGAATTGATCAAATGACGCAGTATTTTGTCAGTAAAGGAGCAGATTTAAGTACAGCACAAAATCAGGCGATCGCAGCCATATCTAATATAGTCCGCCGGGAAGCATTTGTGCTGGCTTTTAACGATTGTTTCTATTTTATTGGTATTGCCTTATTATTCAGTGGACTTGCTATTTTATTCCTTAAAAAGGTTAAACCCACTGGTGGCGCTGTTGCTCATTAAATTTGTTTACTAGGTTACAATGTCTGATAAAACTACTAAGGTACTAAAATGGTCGTTAGCCAAAGTGAGTACTATATCTCCCCAGAAGAATATCTAGAAGGCGAGAAATTTAGTGAAATCAAACACGAGTATATTGATGGGCAAATCTACGTAATGGCAGGGGCAAGTGATGCCCATGTCACAGTAGTAGGAAACTTGTTTATCCTTCTACGAAACCATCTCCGGGGTAGTGGTTGCCGTGTCTACATGTTAGATATGAAAGCACAAATTGATGTCATAAATCGCTATTTCTATCCCGATGTGATGGTGACATGCGATCCACGAGATAGAGAATCTGAATATTTTAAGTCCCATCCTTGCTTAATTGTCGAAGTGCTTTCTGAATCAACAGAAGCGTATGACAGAGGTAAGAAATTTGCAAGTTATCGGCACTTAGAATCATTACAAGAATATGTGCTAATTTCACCAGACCGAATGAGTGTCGAATCCTTCCGCCGCAACGAAGAAGGACATTGGGTACTTTACCCTTATGAAAAAGAACAAGAAGTGCATTTAGCTACTATTGATTTTCGGTGTGCGATCGCAGAAATATATGAAGATGTAGTATTAGTACCCTAATTTAACATATAGAGGTCAATGTTAAAAGTATGGTTGTTCAAGAGAAATAGTCAAAAATTGGTTAGAAACCTTGAAACTATTGTTGTGAGCTAGTCTTTTATAGATAAATTACTTTCCAATACAAAATTTGCTAAAAATTTTATCTAAAACTGATTCTGTAACCTCTTCTCCGGTGATTTCTCCTAGTGCTTGAATCGCACCCCGTAAGTCAATTGTCCAGAAATCAAGAGGTAACTGCTGGGCAATTGTTGCTTGTACTTGTTCTAAAGAAATTTTCGCTTGAGTTAAGGCTGCTGCTTGCCTTTGATTGATAGCTAAATCCATATCAGCAGCTTGAACTTTTCCCGATTGAATTATATCTAAAATTGCTGTTTCTAAAGCATCAATACCTTGATTTTTGGATGCGGCTGTGGCAATTTTAGATTTTAGGCCGCAGCTTTGGTGCGCTTCCAGTGCAACTTGGATTTTGGATTGAATATTTTTGCTTTCGTCTTCTTCTAATAAATCGATTTTGTTAATAACTAGAATTAATGGACGGTGTTGCACCTGCTCATAAATTTCTTGATCGCCTTCCGTCCAACCGACTGAAGCATCAATGGTAAGCAAGACTAAATCAGCTGCATTGGCAGCCCGACGCGATCGCTCGACACCAATTTTTTCCACTTGGTCTGTTGTTTCCCGAATCCCTGCTGTATCAAGCACTTGTACGGGAATTCCCCCGACAACTAACTGAGATTCCACCACATCGCGGGTTGTACCAGGTAAGTCAGTTACAATGGCGCGATCGCTCTGGCTCCAAGCGTTCAATAAGCTTGACTTACCCACATTCGGACGCCCCACAATTGCCACTTTTAAACCTGTGCGTAGCAACTCACCTTTGTCTTTGGTTGCCAATAATCTAGTGATTTCTGCGGCAATTTTCTCAATTTCTGATATTATGACTTTATCATCCAACGGTGGCAAATCTTCCTCAAAATCAATTCGAGCTTCGATTTCTGCCAAAATATCTAAGCAGTTGGCGCGTAACTGCCGAATCGGATCAGCTAATTTTCCCTGCAAACCAGCTAAGGCAGTTTGGGCAGCTTGAGGTGATTTAGCTCCTACTAAATCAGCAATACCTTCGGCTTGAGTTAGATCCAATCGCCCATTCAAAAAGGCGCGGAGAGTAAATTCTCCAGGTTGGGCTAGTCTAGCGCCGTTTTCCAAACACAGTTGTAATACCTGCTGCACTGCCATAATTCCCCCGTGGCAATGGAATTCCACCACATCTTCACGGGTGTAAGAACGGGGTGCTTTCATAATCAACAACAGGGCTTCATCTACCAGTTGTTGCGTCTGGGGATGGCGAATGTAACCGTAAAGAATCCGATGACTTTCCCAAATTTGTCGCCCTGGTGCGTGAAAGAGAGTTTGGGCTAGAGCCATTGCTTGAGAACCGGACACCCGCACAATACCAACACTACCCTGCTGAGGGACAACAGCAGTGGCGATCGCAGCGATAGTTCCAGTAGTAGCAAAAACTTCTGACATGAGCGCCTTTCATAAGAGTGAGGAGAGACGCGATTAATGAGCCAGCGCGTTGCGGTGAATCCAGCGCTGTAGGCGGGTTTCCCGCCGTAGGCGACTGGTGAACCCGAAGGGGGGTTCCCCCCGTTGTAGCGACTGGCGTCGCGTCTGTACTTAAGAGTCAAAATCATAACTCATAACTGATAACTTTCTAAATGGTAAGTATTTAGACTAATGAGATGGCAAGTGCCAAGGTAAAATTTACCTGGAGAGTCATGCCTGATAGTAAAGAGTTAGGGGTAAATATTATAACTCCTGTACAGACGTGATCAATCGCGTCTCTGCTCATAACTTATAGAAAGAGGAATTTACTGTGGAGCAAAAAATTAACTGCGCTGTAGCCTGTGTTAACGGATGTGTTTTAGGGGATAAATGCCCCAATATCGAGTTTAGAGAGGCCGCTACAAAATTTATTGAAGATACTCCGCTAGATCAAATGTTGGAGTTGGCACAAGAACGGCTGCGTAAAAAAATGACGGAACCGCCAAAATGGGTTCTTCCTGAAGATATATAATATTAGCGGCAACAGGCACAAGCAAGATAGCGTAAAGATTAAATAGTATCTGGATCTATATTTAATTCTCGCAGTTTTGCCGCCAAGCGATCGCTGCGTTGCTTTTCTTGTTCAGCGCGTTGCTTTTCTTGTTCAGCCTGTTGTGCGACTTCTTCGGGTGTGGGAACCAGTTTTCCTTCAGGGGTGAAAAAGCGTAGCTTTTCTTGATAAATCCCTAAATATAAACCTAGCTGTTGACTCCACAAGCAGCCTTGAGGATTGGGTTCCAACGATTGATATTTACCATCAAGCAAATGATACCCTGAAAATTCTAAGGTTTCCGGGTCAAACCAGAAGTAATCTGGTGTGCGAAATATATCTTGGTAAATTTGTTTTTTTAAGCCTTTATCAGTGTCGCCTGTGCTATCCGAGATGATTTCTATAATTAGATTAGGATATTTGCCATCTTCCTCCCAGACAACCCAACTTTTACGGGGTTTGCGTTCAGTCCCCAGTACGACAAAAAAATCTGGCCCCCGGAAGTTTTCTGATTTGCGCTGGCGTGGACTGTAGTAAATAGTGAGATTACCCGATGCATAAAAGTCATTGCGATTTTGCCACAACCACTCCAAGCATTGGATGAGCAGTGTCATTTGTAGCCGATGCAAGTCAGTTTCCAAAGGCGGTTCGTCACTATATAAATCCCCTGGCGGATATATAACATCTTTTGGGACTTCAAAATCTTTGGTGACAGACATGATAAAGTGTCTCAGTGCTATAAGTTTAGCGTAGCAGCGAGGAGCGTAGACGCTATCTATAAAAACCGTTCGATGATAATCTCGTCCACATACGTTCCTTTGATTTTAGCCTGTCTTTGCGCCGTCCCAATTATGTGAAAACCACGTTGGAGATAGCTAGCTAACGCTCCTGCGTTATCGGCGCGAACGTAGGTTAATATCTTTTCGTATCCTTTGGTACGAGCAGTCTCAAAAGTAGCCTCGAATAGACTTTTACCAATACCTTGTCGTCGGTATAAGATATCTACGTATGTTCCGATAATTCCCACATGGTCAAAGGCATGTGTGAAAGTTGCAAATGGTTCCATACTTTGAAACCCAACAACCGCTCGATCTGGTAAGCGCACAGCGACATGAAACACCCCACGTTGAGGAAAATTTAAAATATACTCACGTTCGGCATCGACTGTGAGCGGCGTATCAAATGCGGTGTATACACCAGCTTCTATAATTGGGTTTAGAATGCCAACAATCGCTGCTGCATCATTAAGTCGCGCTTCTCGAACCAGCACATTCATTTTCGGTGTCTCCTAGAGGTGAGTGCTTTTGCTGGCAGTTATATTTAATAATATTTGTTTGCTTAATATCAGGAACACACTTGAACAATAACGCTAACCTTGACTCTAAATATCTAACCCAACAACCATTAACTCAGGCGGATGTTCAATAATAAATTGGTAATATACTTCTCGTCGCTCTTGGGGTGAAAGAGTTAATTGCCACTCTAAAAGCCCCATTTCACCAAGTTGAATTTGCGGATTACTGCGGCTCAGACGCACTTTGATTTGCTCGTTACGACTAACTGGTAATTGTTCAGTTAGTTTTAGATTTACTTCTTTCTCTAATAAGTTAGTAATGAATAACCGATAACTATAAGTAATCCGGCGCTGGTTGCCAATCAATCTTTTGTCTACCAGACGTTCAACCAAATCGCGCTCAATTTTAAAACCTTCATCAATCCCTAAGTTCAGTTTGAATTCTTGCCCTGGTGCAATATTTTCTAGTTGAGTTATCCCAATAAAAACATTGTCGCGGAAAATATTCGCTTTGCCTGGTAATAGAGTCGCACCGTTGGGATTATTTTTTACATTAGCTTGCAGATAAGCAAAACTTACTAAGCGTGGCATTGCCACATAATCGAAGCTACAAGGATAATCATCATTGAAAATTGTAGTTTTATGAGGTGCGCCGTCACTGGGAATGTTCCCGCCACCATTTAATTTAAAGGTAACTACACTCCCTTCTTTGGATACTTCTGCTGTAACGGTTTCTGCTGGAATGAAATTATCCTGTCCAACTTCGTCTTCTTCTTGCCAATCTGTGGCAGCAGGAGCAGGCGGTTCTGCTATAGGAGGTAGCAATGGTGGCTGGGCAGAAAATCGTCGTTGTCGTAACAGTTGTGGACGTGGAGCATCAATATACCAGGGTTCAAGTTTGGGTGGGAGTGTACCTAATCCCGGTTTCGCGGTAGAAAGGGTGAGATTTGCACCAATCCAATCTTCGCCGGTACTTTGAGTGATTTCTGCAAGGTAGCTCAAATGGACAATATCGCTGGTGGTGCTAAAGCGCAAGTCATATAGTGGAGTCCAACTGGCGCGATTCACCAAATATGATATTTCTAGCTCAAACTCGCCTTCACCTGCAACTTCAACTCCTACAACTAAGCTAAAACTTTCTTTAGGATGGGGTGTTTGGATTTTTTGCAATGAGGTGTGGAGTGCTTGGAGTTGTTTGTCTAATTCCTGCTGTTGAGTTTTGCACTCTCCAGATGCGATCGCATACTCACTATACTGGCTTCCGAGAAAGTTCAAAAAATCTAAAGTTTCACTAAGGCTGAGATTTTTTCGAGACAAACTCTGTGCAAAGGGTTCTTCTGTTTTTTCACGCAATCCGTCGATAAAACTAGACTGCAATGCTAAAGCATCCACTTGGGCTTGCAGGTGGCGTTTTTCTGCTTCTAACTGCTGAATTTGCCTTGTTAAATGTGCAATTTCCGCTACAGGTTCAGTGGTGTAGATGCGATCGCTACTTACTCCAAGCATTCGCACCCCTACCGTACCATTACCACTAACTCTGACAGACTCAGTTTCCATCTCTGGCACTGGAGTAATTACTAGTTCCTGTTCAATTCCTGTTAAATCAACTACACCCCGCCGTGTAACCAATGCTCTGTCAGCATACACGGTAACAGCTACAATCTCGCTTTGTACTGTTTTGCGCCAAGACGGTATTTCCGGGTTAACCACTGCCAGTTTTCCCCCATTTTTAATGATTCTGCTGGTTAATTGTCAATGCTTCCCGGTCTAGCCGTCAACCCCTTGAGGTAATTCGTAATTACAAATTACGAATTATCCGTGAGTTGGTTCAAGCGTACTAGAAGCACTATCAGCGTTTTGCTCTGCAAAATTTTTTGCCGCACCTAGTAGATATTCATAATAGGCACGAGCAACGATCGATAGCTGCTTGCCAGATGGGTAAACCATGTACCAATATCGCTCAATGGGAAAGTGTTGTACATCTAAAATGCTAAACTCTGAAGCGTCTAATAGTAAGGTATGACGAGATAAAACAGAAATTCCTAAACCACCTGCGATCGCTTGTTTAATTGCTTCGTTACTTCCCAATTCTAGCTTGACTTTTACTGTCACCCCTTGTTCTTCAAATAGACTTTGAACGGCGCGACGAGTTCCTGAACCTGGTTCTCGCATAATAAAAGGTTCGTTAGACAGGCGTTGAATTGGAATATTTTTTTCTTTAGATAACGGATGATTAACTGGTGCAAAAACTATCAAAGGGTTTTCTAAAAATGGTTCACAAGTCACATCCATATTGTCTGGAACTTGGCTCATAATATATAAGTCGTCCAGATTACTACTCATCCGTTCCAAGATTTGTTCGTGATTCGTTACTTGCAGCGAGATATCAATCCCTGGATAAAGTTTACAAAACGGCCCTAACAAACGTGGGATAAAATATTTTGCTGTTGTAATCACTGCCAAACGTAATTGTCCTTGTTTTAGCCCTTTTAAATCTGCTACCTTCATTTCATACTGGGCTATATTTTCAAAAATCTGCCGACAAGTAGCAAATAATTCTCGTCCTGCCTCGGTGAGATACAACCGCTTCCCTACTTGCTCAAATAATGGCAACCCTACTGATTTTGTAAGTTGCTTAATTTGCATCGAGACGGTAGGTTGTGTGAGAAACAATTCCTCAGCAGCGCGAGTAAAGCTACTGTGCCGTGCTGCCGCCTCGAATACCTTTAACTGGTGCAGCGTCGCTTGCTTCAAAGCTGGTTCTCCTGTAAATAGCTATTCATCGATATAAAACTAGATTACTAAACACTTGCAAATGCTATAGCAATGCTCATAGAAAATTATGAGTTTTATATATTATAGATAAAACTCTATCACTTCTATTAAAACAAAGGTATTTTATTTATGGATTTAAGAAGCTATTATCAGAACAACAAGAAAAGCGTAAGATTCCTTCCACTTCCCGATGAATGATGATTTTCCCAAATTCATCTATCATCATTCATCATTCCATAATTCTTCGGCAATTTTTGTCGGGAGCTTGGTTAAATCTGGTAATCTTAATACTTCAATTTCGGCAACTTGTTCTTTAATATTCACTGGTAAGTTTAACGGTTCGCGTTCTTCTATCCAGCAGCTTGCTAAGGGCAAGGTTTGCTCCATTTCATCTAGCGGTCGGGGAATTACCATTACTGCATTTAATTCCCCAATGCGTTCTGCCTCAAACATCCCTGCTTCCACTGCTACTGCTACATTTGCTACGGAACCCCGAATAATCGCTGTACACAAACCCCCACCAATTTTTTCATAAGCTGCCAAATGAACATCAGCAGCTTTGAGCATGGCATCACATGCTCCTACCATTGCCGGAAATCCTCGCGTTTCTACCAAACCAATTGCTTGATTACTGAGACGGCTATAATTCCCCTCTTCCATCAATTTAGTAAAACGAGTTGTGATGGGAAGTACTATATCTAGGTTGGGATAAGGTCGGGGAATCACCAAGCTAGAAACCAACTGACCAAACTGTTCAGCTGTTTGGACACCAGATTCTACCGCAAGACGCACGTCAGCAATTCCACCCCGGATGATCGCAGTACAATGCCCGCCACCAATTTTTTCATACCCAACTAGATGAACTCCTGCTGACTTTAGCATCATATCCGCCGTCCCAACTATTGCTGGAAAGCTGCGGGTAGAAACTAAACCCAAAGCAGTATCTTGGAAGGTGTCTCGATTACTCACTCCCTCGATGGCTTTCAAAGACCGTTGATTAGATGTTTCCATTATGAACTTTCCCAGATAATCACAAAGCTGACAACTTACAATTAACACTTACTTGGACTAATCGTCAGAGTTTGGGTTGTTCAGGGATTGTCTATGGGGAAACAATGTAGTCAGCAGTCTGTTTATGCTCCCTTGCCCATAAATCTGAGTCCCGAAACCGTTAGAGGGTTCTGTAGCTAGCTGATTGGGGT
Organism: Nostoc sp. ChiVER01; assembly: GCF_034531155.1. Lineage (NCBI taxonomy): Bacteria > Bacillati > Cyanobacteriota > Cyanophyceae > Nostocales > Nostocaceae > Nostoc > Nostoc sp. ChiVER01. The sequence goes on from NZ_JAVRBS010000002.1 coordinate 148,599, forward strand.
CTGAGTCATGTTCTGTAGACTCTTGGGTAGATTCTTGCAAGGTGGAGTTAACATCATTGGCTGATTTTTCTACGGGAGGAGGCTGGCTTTCTGGAGTGGCGGGAGATTTAAAGTAAGAAATCGACTTGTTTTGTTTGAAATCCACAAAAGCCGAAGCTGAGAATTGAGTTGAGGAAACTTCTTTTTCCTTACCTCCACCTAAGCCATTTTCCTTTTCTTTCTCCGGTGCAGCACTTGTAGAAGTTGGGTTATTTATGGCTGATTCTGGTTCTTTTGTTTGGCCTGTTTGGGCAACTTGCCGACTGGTGTCTCCTAAAATCGAACCAGGTGGAATTACTTGTTCAGGTTCAACTGAACAGTTAAAAACTGTTGTCGCTGCCCCAATACAAGCATTTGCTCCAATTTTGCCTTTGCCAACCATCAAAAAACCAGCTCCCAAGTTTGCGCCTGCTTCTACCTCTAAGGTTCCTTCATGGACTTGGAGAATTGCTCCCATGCCAATACAGACTCCTGGCCCAATGATGATCTTGCTGTTTACAGCCGCTTGGAGGATCACCCCAGGTGCAAGTACTGCGCTTGGATGAATAGTCACCTCACCACTAATGTAAGAATCAAAGTTATTGCTGAGGCGCAGTAGCGGCACAGACATGGAAATTTTAACCTCGGAAGCCGGAGTGGGGAATGGAGATGAGGGGGCAAAGGGAGCAGGGGAGGCAGGGGAGGCAGGGGGAGCAGGGGAGGAAGAATTATTTATTGATTAATCTACCAATGACCAATGCCCCATTCCCTACTCCCTACTCCCCAGTCCCCACTCCCTACTATGGTCTTTGAATAATCGTTTCTAATACCCGACGCTTGGCTTTGGGGTCAATACCAATTAGGCGCACATATTCCCCTTGGTATTCGCCAAGGTGTCCTTCTACGGCTGCGATCGCTTCTCTTTCTGAGGAGGCTTGAATCTGACCAGTACTAGTCCAAGAACCTGTACGGAAGCGTCGTTGATCTACGTGTTCAAGGCTAATTTTAGAGCCGCTAGCCAATAATTGTCGGAGTTGGTCTACAACTTCACTACTCAAGCGGGTATTGGTAGCTGTTGCTGTTGCTGTTGCAGAAGGCGCACTACTAGTAAATGATTTCTGACTGCCAGAGGATGCTACTTGACCATTTGGACGTTGGATTATGGTCTCTAACACCCGCCGTTTGGCTTTGGGGTCAATACCAATTAAGCGTACATATTCTCCTTGGTATTCGCCAAGGTGTCCTTCTATAGCTGCGATCGCTTCTCTTTCTGAGGAGGCTTGAATTTGACCAGTACTAGTCCAGGAACCTGTACGGAATCGTCGTTCGTCTACGTGTTCAAGGCTAATTTTATACCCACCAGCCAATAATTGCCGCAGTTGGTCTATCACTTCTGAATTCAAACGGTTACTGGTAGCTGTTGCCGTAGCATGACCAGAAGTTCCACTGCTAGTAAATGATTTTTGACTACCAGAAGGAGCTACTTGGCCATTCGGACGTTGAATTATGCTCTCTAATACCCGTCGTTTGGCTTTGGTATCAATGCCGATTAAACGCACATACTCGCCTTGATGGCTTTCTATACATTCTTCTAAGCCGGAAATTACTTGATTTATAGAAGTTGCTTCAATTGGCTTACAGCTAGTCCAGGAACCAGTACGGAAACGGCGCTCGTCTACATGTTCCATGCCAATTTTGTAACCACCTGCCAAAAGTTGGCGGATTTGCTCTACAGTTTCGCCATTGACTTTGCCACTGCTAGAGCCGTTACCATTTCCATTACTACTATAGCTGCCATTGCTATGACTACTGTTATAACTACTAGCCGGAGCCTTAAAATTGCTGGCTGGTTTCACATCACCATCCGGGCGTTGGATGATGCTTTCTAACACACGTCGTCTATCTTTGTCAATACCAAACAGGCGGACATACTCGCCGCTATGCTCGCTGACACAGCTTTCTAATGCTGCGATCGCTTCACCGATGGATCTCGGTTCAATTGGTTGGCAACTAGTCCAAGAACCCGTGCGGAACCGTCTCTGGTCTACGTGTTCTGTACCAATCTTATACCCTTGTTCCAATAGATAACGCAACTGCTCTATTGTTTCTCCACCCAAGCTATTGCTCGCCACTTCACTACTCCTTTCTAGCTCTAAAACAGTAACACCATTACCCTTATAAGATTTAGTGTTCTCATCCCGAATTGGTGCAATACATTTGCTATCCGCAGCACAAAGATAACCAGCTCGCAGGGCCTGATTAATCCCAACCACATGATGAGCAAAGTCTTTATCTTGATCTTGCACATCTGGCAAGCGGTCAGCTTGCTGCTGATTGGTAATGATCGCTCCCGAAGGTACATACTTACCTGGGGGAATTTCTACGTCTTGAATCAAAGTGTGCATCATTACGATGCAACCTGCACCCACCCTGGCATTAAACACCGTAGACCGGAAGCCAATGAAGGAATTATCCCCTACATAAGCTGGCCCATGAATTAGAGCCATGTGGGTAATGCAACTGTTTTTACCTACCCACACCGAGTATTTATTTTGATCATCGCCAATTATTCGACCTTGCTCCAACCCATGAATCACAACACCATCTTGAATATTAGTGTTTTCACCAATATAAAAAGGTGTGCCTTCATCCGCTCTAATCGTAGTCCCCGGAGCAACGATCACATTTGCACCTATCCGTACATCTCCAATTAGATTGGAAAATGAATGTACAAAGGCTGTTTCATGGATTTTGGCTTCAGCTAAATTCCTCGACCACGGGGTTGGAGGTGCCGCCGTGCTGCGGACTGCCATTTCGAGATTCCTCCTGTATTGTCTGTCATTTTTCCTTTGTCCTTTGTCATTTGCCTTTTATCGAGAGCTAATGACTAATGACTAATGACTAATGACTATCGATATTGATCTTTTTTGCTGTAAATGAGGCGATCTTCAACGTGAATAGTATCTATGATTGCTACTACCACTGCATCTAATGGTCGCTGTTCATTGCCAATAACTTGACGAGCGGCACTGCCACGACTGACAAGTACCCACTCATCCACTCCTGCTCCTACAGTATCTGCTGCTACCTCGTATTTTGGCAGGATGTTTCCGTCTTCATCCACTAATTGTAACAACAGTAGTTTTACACCTCTAAGACTTGGATCTTTTTGGGTGCTAACTACTGTGCCGCGAACTTTGGCGACTTGCATTACAAATTACGGTCTTCTACCGAAAGGACGAATTGCATTCACATTTTCCCGGAATTGTTCTACATCTTCGGTATAACGAATTGGTAGGACGTATTCCAAGTTTTCGTGAGGACGAGCAATGATATGAGTAGATAGCACTTGTCCACCATTGACTCGCTTCACTGACTCAACACCAGCGCCTACGGAAGCTTGCACTTCCGACACATCACCCCGAACAATTACGGTAACTCGACCACTGCCAATTTTTTCATAGCCTACTAGAGTTACACGGGCAGCTTTCACCATTGCATCAGCAGCTTCCACTACTGCTGGAAAGCCTAGCGTTTCAACCATTCCCACTGCAATTGACATTAGATTTTAATCCCTATTTAAAGTTTTTAGCCCTGGACAAGAGAAAGCGATGCTCAAAAAGGTAAAGAGTGTTAATTTCTTTATTTAAACAGCTTTTAGGTACGGAACTGTTCCACAGCTTCTGTGTAACGTATCGGCAAGACGTATTCTAGGTTTTCGTGAGGACGAGCAATGATATGAGTGGATAACACTTCACCACCAAATACTCTTTTCGCCGCTTCAACTCCAGCAGCTACGGAAGCTTGTACTTCCGATACATCTCCCCTAACTATCACGGTGACGCGAGCGCTACCAATTTTTTCATACCCTACTAAAGTCACACGGGCGGCTTTCACCATCGCATCAGCAGCTTCCACTACTGCTGGAAAGCCCTTCGTTTCAATCATCCCAACTGCAATTGGCATCGCAGAACTCCTACAATATTAATCCAATCTGTACTGTCGCTTGAAATTTTTGACGGGGAGAGCTTTATCTTAATAGCTAAGAAAACACTTCCAAATTAAGCATAGGAAAAGTTGGCCTTCCTGGCAATATAAATTACTATAATAGTTTATGATAAGAAAGTTTTAAAAAACTTAACAAAAATTTATCTGCCCTCCTGAGCAATTAAAGTTCACTGATTCCTAGAGGAGCCACTTATGCTTTATAATTTCTTTATCACATTTACAAAACGATATTCATAACCAAGGGTAATTTTATCTGGGGAGGGAAGACAAGCTGCTATATGTTATGCTGTGTCTAGGTTATGCCAATTTTTGGTATATGTACAAGGACTAAGTAAAAAATATATAATTTTTTCAAATATATCGTATAAATTACTTTGTTCAAAGTAGAAATAAAAATGTAAAAACAAAGGTGAGGTTAAAGGAAGTAAATGCTTTAACCTATGTGAAGTTATATTTTATTGAAGTTTAATAGGGGAAAGTAAAGTAAAAATACTTAATGATATTTTAGTTTAAATTAAGAAATAAATAAAATAATAATATAAAAGCTTTTTTAAAATCAAGGCTGAGTCGTCAAGGTGAATTTAAATGGATCAATATCTATTTTCAACAAGTTGGTTTGTGCCTTTATATAGCTTATTAGGTGCAATTTTGACGTTGCCGTGGGGAATAGGAATAATTCGGCGAACCGGGCCAAGACCTGCGGCATACATAAACTTGTTGATGACAGTTTTGGCTTTTACCCATAGTCTGTTTGTATTTAATATTATCTGGGATAGAGAGCCAGAAAAGTTACTAGTGACGTGGTTTAAAGCTGCGGATTTAGACTTATCTTTTGCCTTGGAACTTTCGGCAGTCAGTATTGGGGCAACAGTTTTAATTACAGGGTTAAGCTTACTTGCACAAGTTTATGCTCTGGGTTACATGGAAAAAGACTGGTCGTTGGCGCGTTTTTTTGCACTGCTGGGATTTTTTGAAGCAGCGCTGAGTGCTTTAGCAATCAGTGATTCTTTGTTTTTCAGCTATTGCCTTTTGGAAGTGCTGACACTTTCAACTTACTTGCTGGTAGGATTCTGGTATGCTCAACCGCTAGTAGTGACGGCGGCGCGGGATGCGTTTTTAACCAAACGGGTGGGAGACTTGTTGTTGCTGATGGCTGTGGTGACGCTTTCTACCTTAGCCGGGAGCTTGAACTTTTCAGATTTATATGAGTGGGCGCAAACGGCTAATTTAAGCCCAGTGACATCAACATTGCTGGGGTTGGCGTTAATTGCTGGGCCTGCTGGAAAATGCGCCCAATTTCCCCTGCATCTTTGGTTGGATGAGGCAATGGAAGGGCCCAACCCCGCCTCGGTAATGAGAAACTCACTAGTCGTAGCTGGTGGTGCTTATTTACTGTATAAACTACAACCATTGTTAGCCCTGTCGCCAGTTGCCTTGGATGTATTAGTAATTATGGGAACGGTGACAGCGATTGGAGCAACATTAGTATCCATAGCTCAAATTGATATTAAGCGATCGCTATCTCATTCAACTAGTGCATACATGGGCTTAGTGTTTTTGGCAGTGGGGTTACAGCAAGGGGGAGTAGCCTTGATGTTGCTGTTAACTCATGCGATCGCTAAAGCATTATTATTTATGAGTTCTGGTTCAGTAATTTTGACCACCCAAAGCCAAGACCTAACAGAAATGGGCGGTCTGTGGTCAAGGATGCCAGCCACAACTACTGCCTTTGTTGTCGGTTCAGCCGGGATGGTAACACTGCTACCATTAGGAAGTTTTTGGGCAATGTTAGCATGGGCTGACGGTTTTGTGAATATTAGCCCTTGGGTAATTGGGGTTTTATTATTAGTCAATGGCTTGACAGCATTGAACTTAACCAGAGTATTTAGATTAGTATTTTGGGGTAAACCACAACAAAAGACCCGTCGCACCCCAGAAGTTGGTTGGCAGATGGCCTTACCAATGGTGATTCTCACAGTCTTGACTCTGCTTGTGCCTTTAATGCTACAGCAATGGTACTTGCTACCGAATTGGGAAAGTATTAATTGGTATGTGGCATTAGCGTTGTTTAGTTCTACCGTCGTGGGGGTAGGTATAGGGTCTACAGTTCATCTACATAAAGCTTGGTCAAGATCCAGAATCTTGGCGTGGAGATTTGTGCAGGACTTGTTAGGTTATGATTTTTATATTGACCGAGTTTATCGGTTAACAGTAGTGGGTGTAGTCGCACTGTTATCTAAAATCTCTGCTTGGAGCGATCGCTATTTAGTCGATGGTCTAGTAAACTTAGTTGGCTTTGCGACAATTCTCGGCGGACAAACTTTAAAGTACAGCATTTCTGGACAATCTCAGGGCTATATGTTGACCATCTTAGCGGTCGTCAGTGTCTTGGGTTTATTCATCAGCTGGTCATCGGGTTTACTAGATAAATTACCTTTTTAAGCGAGTTAGGAGACGCAATTAATCGCGTCTGTACAGGAGTTAGGAGTAGAGACGCGATTAATCGCGTCTGTTAGGAGTTAAAAGTTTTTACTCCCCCCTGCTTCCCCTGCTCCCCCTGTTCCTCATGCTTCCCCTTACCTGAATTCCGTCTATGCTTAGTGTTTTAATTCTGGTGCTGTTAATCGGCGCAGCTTTAATTGGTTTCTCGCCCTCTGGCATCAATGGGAAATTCGCCCGTGGGGTGGCTTTAGTCTTTGCCAGCATCGCTTTTTTGTGGACAATCATACTAGCAATTCAGTTCCATCCAGGGGAAATCACTCAACAGTTTGCCGAGTCTGTACCTTGGATAGATGTTTTAGGCTTGAACTATAATCTGGGAATAGATGGTTTATCTTTGCCACTGCTGGTTTTGAATGGATTGTTAACTTGCATTGCCATCTACAGCAGCGATGAATCTCTTCAGCGTCCTAAATTTTATTATTCTTTAATACTATTATTAAGCGCTGGGGTGACTGGAGCTTTTCTGGCACAGGATTTACTATTATTTTTCTTATTTTACGAATTGGAACTAATCCCCCTATATCTTTTGATAGCCATTTGGGGTGGGGAAAAGCGGGGTTATGCTGCAACAAAATTTCTCATTTATACTGCCGTTTCAGGAATTTTGATTTTGGCAAGTTTCCTCGGCATGGTTTGGCTGAGTGGCTCCTCTAGCTTTGCACTAGCAACCTTGAACCCAACGACTTTACCTTTAGCGACACAGCTTTTACTGCTAGGGGGAATTTTGATAGGTTTCGGGATTAAAATTCCTTTAGTTCCCTTCCATACTTGGTTGCCAGATGCTCACGTTGAAGCTTCCACACCAATTTCTGTGCTGTTGGCTGGAGTGTTGTTGAAGTTGGGAACTTATGGCTTACTGCGGTTTGGCATGAACTTGTTGCCAGAAGCTTGGGCTTATGTGGCTCCTTGGTTAGCGATTTGGGCAGTAGTAAGTGTACTATATGGTGCATCCTGCGCGATCGCTCAAACCGATATGAAAAAAATGGTGGCTTACAGTTCTATTGGACACATGGGCTACGTACTTTTAGCGGCGGCGGCTTCCACACCATTAAGCGTCTTGGGTGCTGTAATGCAGATGATTAGCCACGGCTTGATTTCTGCCATGCTGTTTTTGCTGGTAGGGGTTGTGTATAAAAAAGCCGGAAGCCGAGATTTAGCAGTCCTTCAAGGACTGCTGAACCCAGAACGAGGTATGCCCGTAATTGGTAGCTTGATTGTTGTGGGGGTAATGGCCAGCGCAGGTATACCAGGAATGCTTGGCTTTATTTCCGAATTCATCATTTTTCGGGGCAGTTTTCCAGTTTTTCCAGTGCAAACGCTGCTATCAATGATTGGCACAGGCTTAACTGCGGTTTACTTTTTAATACTTCTCAACCGTGCCTTTTTTGGACGCTTGTCTGCACAAGTTACCAACCTACCACGGGTGTATTGGAGCGATCGCGGCCCAGCTGCTATTTTAGCTGTGCTAATTGTTATTTTCGGCATTCAACCTGGTTGGTTAGCACGCTGGACTGAACCAACAATTACAGCAATGGTGAATACTCAAAGCGTTGTAGCAACAGTGTCCTTGGATAAGAAAATGGGGAATGGGAAGTAGAAAGTAGAGAATAGGGAGATGGGAAGGCTCTTAAAGCAGGAGAGCAGGGAGCAAAGGAGAAAAAAGTAATTTTTCATTCTCCCCCTTGTCCCCTGTCCTGCCTCTTCCCGTGCCCAATGCCCCATGCCCAATACCCTATACTTTATGGAGAAATCGCAATGGTAACTATTAGAAAGAAATTCACAAACGAACCTTTGCCTGAGTTTATTGAACGCCTGCAAACAGGACAGGCATTACTTTCCGATAGTCCAGAAAATGTGGTGGAAGTAGTTGGTATTCTCAAAAGCTATGGCGTAGTTATAGATGCCTATTCAATAAATCTGAATTATATTGCCGAACATCAGTTTTTAGTATTTTTCCCATTTTTTAAATACTTTAATGGAGAAGTATCTTTTCAGAAATTACTTCGTCACTGGTGGCATGATCGGATTAATTTTGAATATGCCGAGTATTGTATGAAAGGCATGATGTGGCACGGTGGCGGCGGTTTAGATACATATTTAGATACAAAAGAATTTCAAGAAACAGCACAAGCTGTCATCACAGCTAAATTTAAAAATAATCCTTTAATTTTAGGCATTAACCAACTGTTTCCAGACTTTTTGACCGAACAGTTACGCGTTTCTGCTTACTACACTGGTTTAGGTCAATTTTGGCGAGTCATGGCTGATATTTTCCTCAGCTTATCAGACCGCTACGATAAAGGCGAAATCAAATCAATTCCCCAAATTGTAGACCATATTAAAGCAGGGTTAGTGGAAAATGCATCCAAGCCAATTACCTACACTGTCAAAGTTCGGGAAAAACTCTATGAAATCATTCCCCAAGACGTTGGTTTGACTTTCTTAGCAGACACAGCAATACCTTATGTAGAAGCAGTTTTCTTTAGGGGAACACCTTTCCAGGGCACAGTTTCATACAACGCTCAAGCTTATCAAATCTCCCCAGATCAAAGTCGATTCCAGTATGGCGCATTATACGCCGATCCTTTACCCATCGGCGGTGCAGGTATTCCTCCTACCTTGTTGATGCAAGATATGCGTCATTATCTTCCAGAGTACTTGCATGAAGTTTATCGTCGCAGTCTTCGGGGTGAAGATGATTTGCGAGTGCAAATTTGTATGACTTTCCAAAAATCGATGTTTTGCGTGACCACAGCAGCGATTTTAGGACTAGCGCCTTATCCAATAGATACTAAAGATCCATCCGAGGAAAAAGCGAATCGAGTTTATTTCGCAAAGTGGATGAATCGCTTAGAAACTTCCCGGTTACTGGATGTGAATAAATAGGTAAAGATTAGACTTCTGGTTCGATGCCTAGCGATCGCAATTGAGCAGTTAAGCGATCGGCTCTTTGTCTTTCCTGCTCGGCTCTTTCCTCACCAGTTAACAACAAATTACCCTGCAAATCCCACCAACGCAACCAGGGCAATTGGGCGTTTTGATAAACTCCATGCCATAAGCCTAACTCAACTCCCAAGCGCGTAATTGGATAATGTCCGCGCTCATTTGCTGCTAATAACTGATATTGTCCACCAATTAATTTATAAACTTCTACACTGGCTTTCTTCACTTCATAAATGCCATAAAAAGCCGGATGAATAACTTGCTCATAAATCCAGAATTTCCCCTTCCAAGGAGTTTTATCTCGCTCCTCGCTACCATCTCCAGAGACAAATTCTAAAGCAATTAAAGGGGCAATAAATTCTCGCCACAACACATAAGACCTCCGCATTTGTCCATCAAGCAAGGGCGGTACATTTCCTACATAAAACCAATCTGGTGCTTCTGCGCCTCGTTCTGGCGGATCTGTCAAGCGCCAGTAAATACCTAAGTCCTGACCTATACAATATTCACCCTCAGGATGTAATTGTTTAAGGATAGGTGTAATCGAGTCAGTGAGTAAAATGCTTTGGGGATGCTCTTGCCAATTTTTCACGAAAGTACCATCTGACTCTGGTAGTTGCGTATGGTCGGGGAAAGGAGTGAGGATGATGGATGGGTCGGTTGCAGAGGTCATAAGTCTAGCCTCGCGCTGGGGTGAAGTTTATTTTTTAGTTTAGCTTGCGTAGTTAAGCAAGTTTTACTCGCAGCTTGGTTTGTATCAGATGGAGATTATACTCCTTTAGAGTAATTAGAAATTGGAGCAAAGCGACTAGACGAGCCTCACTCCCGACTAATCTTAAAGTACACGCAGTAAGCTGGGAATACTTTCGATCGCTGACAAATCCCGAATTTCTGCCAAAGCTTGCCTAAAATTACCTTCTGGCACATCATGTGTAACAACCACAATCTCTGCAAGTTCCCCTTGAAAGCCAGTTTGGACAATTGACTCTAAGCTAACGCCATAGTTACCAAAGCAAGTACCCAATTTACCGATAACTCCAGGTTGGTCATTGGTAAGGAAACGGGCGTAAAACCGAGTTATCAATTCTGCCATCGGCGCAATTTGACAGTATTCCTGATGTCTACAAGCTAATAAGGGATTTGCAACTGCTGTATTAGTTTTGAGGACAGCAACTAAATTCAAAATATCTGATGTCACAGCACTGGCGGTTGCACCAGCACCAGCACCGGGGCCAAAAAACATTACTTGTCCGATGGGTTCTCCTTCGACAAGAATGGCATTGTAAACGCCGTTGATGCTAGCCAAAGGGTGGGCTTGAGGCACTAAAGTAGGGTGAACTCTCACAGAAAGAGGAGATGAGGGAGTATCACGTTTAGCGATCGCTAACAATTTAATCACAAATCCCAATTTCTCGGCATAGGCAATATCTGTCTTGCTAACTTGCCGAATCCCCTCGGTATAAACATCTTGTAGGTTGATGCGTCCACCAAAGCCTAATGATGCCAGAATAGCAATTTTATCTGCTGCGTCTAAGCCATCGACATCGGCTGTGGGGTCAGCCTCAGCATAACCCAAGCGCTGGGCATCAGCTAAGACATCATTGAAGTTGCTGCCTTCTGTTTGCATCCGTGTCAGGATGTAGTTAGTTGTACCGTTAACGATGCCAGTTACAGTATGAATACGGTTAACACTTAAAGACTGCTTTAGGGGTTGAATCACCGGAATACCACCACCCACAGCAGCTTCTAGCATGACGTATACGCCAGCTTCATTAGCCGTTGTGAAAATTTCTGCCCCAAAGCGGGCGATCGCTGCTTTATTGGCAGTGACTACATGCTTCCCATTACTTAAAGCTTTGAGGATGAGCGATCGCGCCGGTTCCAGTCCACCCATCACCTCGACAACTATATCTACCGCCGGATCGTTGACAATTGATTCTAAATCTGTAGTTAAGACTTCCGTAGACAATTCTACTGCACGGGGTTTATCGAGCGATCGTACTCCCACCCGATAGATTTCTATCTCTTGCAACAATGGGTGACGCCCAGCGCTATCTTGCAACAACTGCACTGTTCCCGTTCCCACGGTGCCTAATCCCAGTATTCCTAGTTTCACACCCATTTTGCACCCAATTTCACTAATAACAATTGTAGGTAGAGCGTTTGCCCTACCTACTGATTATCCTGCTTCCTTAGTCATTTGTCCTACCCTGCGGGAAGCCCTTCGGGTTCAGCAGTCGCTCATGGGGGAAACCCCCAAGACCGCGCTGCTTCACCGCTAGCGCGTCTATGTCATTTGTCCTTTGTCCTTCGCTAACGACTAATGACTAAATTTAGTAAGTTTCTACGTGCCAGCGACCAGCTTTTTTGAGTTGCTTCTGGTAATCACTCCAGGTTACGCCTTCCTTAGCAGCAGCAGCAGTTAAGGCTGCATCAATACCTTCTTCCATACCGCGCAAACCGCAGATGTAGGTGTGAGTTTTTTCATTTTTAATCAACTGCCACAATTCATCAGCATGTTCTGCTACGCGATCTTGAATATACATTCTACCGCCTTGGGGATTTTTCTGTTCGCGGCTGATAGCAGCAGTGAGACGGAAGTTATCAGGATATTTTTGTTGGATTTCTTCCAGTTCTTCCTTATATAAGAGGTTTGGAGTTGTTGGTACGCCAAATATTAACCAAGAAAATCCTTTAAATTGGTATTCTGGGTTAGCTGCTTTTTCTGCATCTTTAAACTGACGCCACAGATAAGCACGCATTGGCGCAATACCTGTTCCGGTTGCCATCATGATGACATTAGCATCAGGGTCATTGGGTAACAACATTTCCTTACCCACAGGCCCGGTAATTTTTACCTCTTCCCCTGGCTTGAGGAAACACAGGTGTGTAGAGCAAACACCGTAGACTGTTTCGCTAGTTTCTGGATGCTTGTACTCCAATTGGCGGACACATAGTGATACTGTCTTGTCATCCACATCATCGCCATGACGAGTCGAGGCGATGGAATATAGTCTGAGTTTTTCCGGCTTGCCGTTCTTGTCTAATCCGGGCGGAATAATCCCAATACTTTGACCTTCTATATACTTTAAATCACTGCCAGATAGGTCAAATTTAAGGTGTTGAACAATACCAATACCGCCTTCTTTGACTAGCGGTTCATTAGATATTACCTTACCAATAAACGGAGCATTGGGACGGTAAGTGTTAACAGGAACGTCACCGTGGTCTTTTTTGGCTTTCGCTTGAGTCATGGTGTTGCCTTTCTTGTCCTTGTTCTCTTCAGCACTATGAGCATTCACAGGTGTGGCTTTACCATTCCCTTCACTGTTAGCAGTTTGCCCAGATGTAGCTAACTCACTGACAACGCTTGTATCATTCCCAAATGAGGCTTTACCATTAACTGGTTCTAAAACAGTTACAGGCTGGATGCTAACAATTGTGCCGCCTAGACGAGTGATACGTCGCATTTCTTGATTCATGCGGTTGTAAGGCACTCTGATGAACACACTGCCACTTTTCCGAATTGGGTAGTTAGTTTGATCAGTTTCTTCGCTCTGACGCAAACCCACCACTTCATAAAGGAAGATACGGCTACCTAATTCTGTGTTGGCAGCACCCTCAACAGCACCTTGATTGTACATTCGTTCTACCACTCCGATAATTTACTTAACCGTTTTTCAAAAAAAAACTATTCCCCTACCTTGCCAGCTTTAGTTTACCGGATTTTCGTTTCACAAAACTAGCCATGATGGAAAAACGGCATCATTAAATTGATGCCTAGCTAAGTACACTCACCAAAGACATGCAGGCATAGCAAAAAACACACCTGTTCACCTTCTAAGGTAAAGGATAAGTCTTGTGGAGAATGTTAATAATGAGTCAATTTAATCTTTTTTTCGTTAACTACCACCCCCATTAGGGAGATAGTTTTTTACCTGATTATCCAACGAGCATACTGCTCAGTTGACTTCCAAAAATTGTGGTTGCGCTTGCCTACTCCAAGAGTTTAAATCAGAAATGCCAATTCCAGAAGGTTTTCTTGCAATTGGTTTTACTTCTTTAAATCTACTATCTGGGAATGTTGTTAGCTATATTCATGACCTGTCTATGGACAATGACATCACTATGACAACTTAAGCTACAAATATAACGATATAGAGAATCGTGATTTTAGCAACTGTAATCAGTTTCACTTGATGTGAAAAATCTTTCAACCCTATCAGTACTTGGCCATAACGTCAACGCTTCTATCTGAGCATATTTATAAATTTACAGTCACAAATTTGACTAATCTGAGTTCTTTGCTCATTCGTTGGATAGATTTTTGCTTTGAATATATTAAGTATTGTCGAGCAGGAATTACAATTTAGGAATATCAAAAAATTAGCAGCAATAATCAATTATACCATTAAGTCTTGTTTATAGTCATAAGTAGCGGACTGGTAAAGGCGCAACGCTGATGGGCAATGCTGATCCCCATTTTTAAATTAACAACTAAATCAACAAAAAAATGATTGATGAACTACCCTAATTCTTATTGAGAGCAATCTTGTATGGGATACCCCCTTCTGTTAAAATCAAATATACCACTAGGATTAAATACTTACCGGCACCAAAATTCAGGCTAGTCCGACGAGTAGCAACTTAATTACTTTTGTTGCTTGCTTGCTTGGTGTCTTATAGATGTGCTAGGTAGCAAGAACGCAGGATAAACCAAAGGGGTAAACTCCTGGCTTCAGAATCTGCTGTGTGAAAAAATATTGAGACAATTTTAGTATTTTAGAGGAGATTTATGACAAATAAGCCGGAACGCGTGGTACTGATTGGAGTAGCCGGAGACTCTGGGTGCGGAAAATCTACGTTTTTGCGTCGTTTGATAGATTTGTTTGGTGAAGATTTAATGACAGTCATTTGCTTGGATGACTATCATTCTCTTGATCGCAAACAACGTAAAGAAACTGGGATAACGGCACTAGACCCCAGAGCAAACAATTTTGACCTGATGTATGAGCAAATTAAAGCGCTCAAAAGTGGTCAAGCGATTGATAAGCCGATTTATAACCACGAAACTGGCTTGATTGATCCGCCAGAGCGGATAGAGCCGAATCACATTATAGTTGTTGAAGGGCTGCATCCTTTATATGATGAGCGGGTGCGATCGCTAATCGACTTCAGTGTTTATTTTGACATTAGCGATGAAGTCAAAATTGCCTGGAAAATCCAGCGAGATATGGCTGAACGTGGCCATCGCTACGAAGATGTCTTAGCGCAAATCAATTCCCGCAAACCTGACTTTGATAAGTTTATTGAACCACAAAGAGAATTTGCTGATGTGGTTCTGCAAGTATTACCCACGAACTTGATCAAAAACGACACGGAGCGCAGAGTCTTGCGAGTACGTATGCTCCAGCGCGAAGGTAAGGAAGGCTTTGATCCAACCTACCTATTTGATGAAGGGTCAACAATTAATTGGACTCCTTGTGGACGCAAGCTGACCTGTTCCTATCCTGGTATGCAACTGTACTACGGTTCAGATGTTTACTACGGCCGCTATGTCTCAGTGCTAGAGGTCGATGGTCAATTTGACAACTTAGAAGAAGTAATTTATATCGAAACCCATCTCAGCAATACATCCACTAAATATCAGGGTGAATTGACTCACTTGTTACTCCAGCACCGCGAGTATCCAGGTTCTAATAATGGTACTGGTTTCTTCCAAGTGCTTACAGGTTTGAAAATGCGTGCTGCCTATGAGCGATTGACAACTACCGAAGCAAAGTTAGCAGTTCAAGTTTAAAAGTAGCAGTGTTTGTGTCAAAGTTTGTGGGGGCGCTTCTGAGTGTCCCCTTTTTTTGTGTTATTAAATACTTTTAACTACAAAATAATTAGTATAAATTGATCTTCTTTACAGATACTTACCTGATAGCTAGTGGTTTTTATCGATATTAATAAGATACTAACTACTGAAGTATAAATATTGTTATGATTTCATAAATTAATGTGAGTTCGACTGCTTATATGGTTTTCACCTAACGAGCCGAATCAAACAACCTTTAAAAGGTTTACTACCCAAAACCATGTCTCTCTGACTCAGAGAGGGGCAGGCTTGAACTTTAGTTAAAGTTAGGGTTCATCTAACTCACGTTAAATTAGGTAGTTGAACTAAATACTACATTTAGTTCAGCCAAAAACTCAAGTCAGGAGGAATTTCCTTTGTCCCGTCGATATCTATTTACCTCGGAGTCAGTCACCGAAGGTCATCCAGATAAAATCTGCGATCAGATTTCTGATACCATTCTGGATGCTCTACTGACACAAGACCCCAGCAGCCGTGTTGCTGCTGAAGTAGTAGTTAATACTGGTTTAGTGCTAATCACTGGTGAAATAACCACCAAAGCCAATGTGAATTTCGTCAATCTCGCCCGTCAGAAAATTGCCGAAATTGGCTATACCAAT
Organism: Nostoc sp. ChiVER01; assembly: GCF_034531155.1. Taxonomy (NCBI): domain Bacteria; kingdom Bacillati; phylum Cyanobacteriota; class Cyanophyceae; order Nostocales; family Nostocaceae; genus Nostoc; species Nostoc sp. ChiVER01. The sequence continues at coordinate 164,529 of NZ_JAVRBS010000002.1, forward strand.
GCCAATAATGGGTTTTCTGCTAACAGCACCAGCGTTCTGCTGGCTTTAGACGAACAATCACCAGATATTGCCCAAGGCGTTAACACCGCTCAAGAAACCCGCGAACAAGATAGTGATGAACAATTTGACAAAATTGGTGCGGGCGATCAAGGTATAATGTTCGGTTTCGCCAGTAACGAAACACCAGAACTGATGCCCTTACCCATCAGTCTTGCTCACCGCATTGCTCGCCGATTGGCAGCAGTCCGTAAAACAGGTGAATTGTCATACCTGTGTCCTGACGGTAAAACCCAAGTAACTGTGGTCTACGAAGATGGACGCCCAGTAGGTATTGATACTATTCTAATTTCTACCCAACATACAGCCAGTATTGGGGAAATCACGGATGAGGCGGCGGTACAAGCCAAAATAAAACAAGACCTCTGGTCAGCAGTGGTCGAACCTGTTTTTGGTGACATTGAAATTAAGCCTAACCAGGAAACACGTTTTTTAGTTAACCCCACTGGCAAATTTGTCGTTGGTGGCCCTCAGGGAGACTCTGGTCTGACAGGACGGAAAATAATTATTGACACCTACGGTGGTTATTCACGGCATGGTGGCGGCGCTTTTTCTGGCAAAGACCCCACCAAGGTAGACCGCTCTGCTGCTTATGCTGCTCGTTATGTGGCGAAAAATATTGTCGCTGCTGGGTTAGCAGAAAAAGTTGAAATTCAGTTGTCTTATGCTATTGGCGTAGCGCGACCAACAAGCATTCTGGTGGATACCTTTGGCACCGGTAAAGTGGATGAAGAAACCTTACTGGAATTAATCAACCAGCACTTTGAACTCCGTCCGGCGGGGATAATTCATGCCTTCAACTTACGTAACCTACCAAGTGAAAGAGGCGGACGTTTTTATCAGGACGTCGCGGCTTACGGTCATTTTGGGCGGGCTGATTTAGAGTTGCCTTGGGAACAGACCGATAAAGCTGAATTGTTGAAGCAAGCAGCAAACGAGTCACTTTCGGCAGTAGTTGCTCAGGCATTAACTTAGACTTGTACGCTACTGCAAAAACTTAGTTTATCTACGTGAGGGTATTAGCAACTTAACAAGTTAGCGATACCCTCATTTTTTGCTAGCCATCTGAATATCCAAAAGTAAAACTACTACTTTGTCAAGCTAAACGCCCCGACAGTAGATTCATCTGTTGCAAAGATTTTTGTTAATGGTATTACGGATCGATGATAGCTTTTGGTTGCAAAGATACAGATTGCCCATTAACTGACAATGCTGTAGCTTCTAAAATCTGGCCGTAACGATTGCGAGTGCCGAATCCTTTGGCGTGAATTGTGTTTCCTATGTTCGCCATACTGGTTAGCTGTTCGCCTACATGGGGCGGGAACTTGACAATAGTGCCATTAGAAATAATAACGCCGTTAATTTCTCCTCGATGTCCCACCAACCAATTCTGAGCAGTTCCCTCCGCAGATAAAGTACTGTAGTTGTTTAAGTTGGGGGGTTGGGGGGCTATTGTGGGAGGTTGTTCGACTAAAGTCTGTCCAGTTTGAGAATTGGTGATGCTTTTGGCTCTCACTTCCTGTCCGAAGCGAGTGGAAAAGCCAGGATCGCCAAAAATGCTCACTTTCGTGTTTGGGGTAATTATCCCCACTAAACTGTCCGCCATCTGGGGAGGAAATTTCACCTGTAGCCCATTATTGAGTAATAGCCCATCCACCTTACCTTCAGGGTTGAGAAGATACTGTTTTACCTCTCCATTGAAAGTGGTTCCGGCTGTGGGGGGTAATTCTGGTGGGGGTGCTGGGGGAATATCTAGAGGATTAGCATTGGCTAAATTGGCACTTGGGAGATTAGCTTCTAGCGATCGCCCGCTTGGTGTAGCATTACTAGCAACAGTATTGTACGTCCAAAAACCGAAAAGTGCGATCGCGGCTCCGATGCCGCCACTAGTTAAAATTAACTTTAACTTGCGTTGGCGATCGCGCTCTCGGATTTGCTTGGCTTGAATCTGCTGTATTGCTTGTTGAATCATTTCTGGAGGAATTTGTACTTCTGCTCCAGCCTGCATAATTTCTTCTAAAGAATAATCCTGATTTTCTTGAGCATACAACTGAGCTGCTTGAGCGAAAACATCGGCAGCAATTTCTTTTGGAATGCGAACTTTAGAGTTATTCATCTGCTTTAATTCAATTTAATTGCTAACTAGAACTTTTAGAAGTGCAAAACTCGTGCCATAGATACAAGACACTCGTTAGCTAGTAAGGCAGGATGAAAATTAAAGAGGGAACAGGGAACAGAATGTAATGTATGGGGATTTAAAACCAACGCATAACCTTGTTTCTTGATAGTTGTAGGGATCTTTTACTCCCTCCAGGTACAGGAAATAGAAAAAACTGTTCCCTGTTCCCTATTCTCTGTTCCCTATTCCCTATTCCCTTCTTGGATGAGCAACTGGAATTTGGCATAGTTTTTGCACTTTTAGAAGTTCTAACCCTTATTCCATGAAACCTATTGTGTTATCTCAACGTTGGACACTCCGGCGACAGCTAACAATCCTCAGCATCCTTTTTTTAGGTTTAAGTGGAGCTGCTTTGTGGTTAGTGGTACAACTATTTGAAAGTCTGGAAGGTGCTGTTGTTACCAGAAATCAGAGAGAATTAGCTTTTGCTAACACCAGACTAATTAAGCTGTTTTGGGAATCAAACCTTGGGCAAGCACCAAAGCCAAGTGAGCAGTCAAGCAAACTGTTGGCGGAACTTTCAAACGATGCCCTAACTTCTTTTCCAAGGGTAGAAGGGGGATTTTATCTGCTTCAACAAGACCAGCTTTTAGGCTATGCCTATCCTACCCACGGGGGCCCTGTCCCCAAAAAAGATATTCCTCCTGCTGAACGAGACACAATTTTGCAATTGACTCGCAGAGCCACAAGCCAAGGTTTACCCCAGGAATTAGTATTGCACCCCGGTCTTGATCTCTTGGTACTGCGTGCTGATCCTCTACCTCTGTGGGGAGCAGTGTGGACGATGAAACGTATGCCTCATCTAGAAGATAGCAATCAAAAAGTTTTAAGTGTTTTTGTAGTTTTAGGAATTTTAGTCGTAGGAGTTTGGACTTTTTATATTGCCTTACAACTACAGTGGGGAGTGCAGCGACTCCAGCAAAGTATTAAAGCAATGGAAGAGGATAAAGCTTCGCTAATTCCGCCGCTACCCGCAGAAATGGGACTGTTGGGAACTGCAATTAATAGTATGCAATACCATCGCCAAGAGTTAGAGCAACGCTTGCACCGAGTTGAGCGCTTGGCTTCTCTGGGACAATTGGTGGCGGGGGTAGCTCATGAAGTCCGTAATCCCTTAGCTAGTATGCGCCTCAATTTGCAATATACAGAACGGCAATTAAAAAAGCAGGGAATTACGACTTTACCGATCGCTAGTTTACTAGAACAAGTAGACCGTTTAGAGATGTTGGTGCGACGGCTATTGTATTTTGACCAAAATCAGCAAGAAGAAATGGTAACAACTTCCCTAGAAGCGATCGCTTTTGAATCAGTTTCTCTATTACGTCTCAAAGCCGAAGAACAGGGAGTAACCCTTTTTTATCGCTCTGCTGCTGAACCTTTGCCCCAAGTACCACTACGCCACCGAGAGTTAGGACAGGTGATGATTAACTTAATCTTAAATGCCATCCAAGCAAGTCCACCAGAAAGCGAAGTTGAAGTTGGTATCAGCCAAGAGCAAGATTACTTAGTGACTTGGGTAAAAGACACTGGCGCAGGTTTAGCACCAGAAGAACGCGATCGCATTTTCGATCCTTTTTATTCCACAAAACCCCAAGGAACAGGTTTAGGTTTAGCAATTAGCCACGAGATTGTCACCCGACACGGAGGGCATATTGATTTGAAATCTCAACCGGGTTGCACCGTTTTTAGCGTTTACTTACCGAAGAATCACAACGATGGCTAAGATTTTGATTATTGATGATGAAAAAGCTTTGCGTCAGGCGATGGCGCAGATTTTAAAAGATGAAGGCCACGACGTAATAGAGGCGGGAGACGGAGAGCAAGGACTGAAGATGATTCAACAAGATGCTACATCTCGTCCTGACTTGGTGTTTCTAGATTTAAAAATGCCCAAAACTCAGGGTAATGCTGTTCTGAAGGCTTTAGGTAGCAAAACGTTGTTTGAATTGCCAGTAATTGTGATGACAGCTTATGGAACAAGTCGTACAGCCATTGAAGCGATGCAATTGGGAGCTTATGATTATTTAACTAAACCCTTCGATTTAGAAGATTTAGTCAACTTGGCGCAAAAAGCTTTAGCTCATTCCCAAGCATCCGCCGAGCAAATTGGTGAAGCAAATATCCAAAATCTCGGACAGCCAGAAGAATTGTTGGGGCGATCGCCTAAAATGGCAGAAGTTTTTAAACTCATTGGTAGACTTGCCCAAGGAAACACCACAGTTTTGATTGTCGGCGAATCAGGTACGGGCAAAGAGTTAGTTGCTTCCACACTGCATAATGCTAGCCCTCGCAGTCGTGGCCCTTTAGTAAAAGTTAACTGTGCAGCCCTCCCAGAACATTTATTAGAAGCAGAATTATTTGGTCACGAAAAAGGAGCCTTCACTGGAGCGAATCACTTGCGAATTGGTCGCTTTGAACAAGCCAATGGCGGCACAATTTTTCTGGATGAAGTCGGAGAGTTGAGCCAGATAATTCAAGGAAAATTGTTGCGAGTATTACAAGATAAATCCTTCGAGCGCTTGGGTAGTAACCAAACCAAAACTGTAGATGTTCGCATTTTAGCTGCCACCAATCGGAATTTAGAACAATTGGTACGCCTGAATCAGTTTCGAGAAGACCTTTATTATCGCTTCAATGTAGTACGAATTGAACTACCACCTTTGCGCGATCGCCCCGAAGATTTAGAACAACTTACCCAACATTTTTTAAGTTCTATTGCTCTCAGAAATGGAATTAAAAATTTAGCAATTACCTCAACCGCCCTAGAAAAACTCAGAGATTACGCTTGGCCGGGGAATGTGCGAGAACTGCAAAATACTTTAGAGAGAGCAGCAGTTTTTTCTGGAGGAAGAACCATTCTTTCAGAACATCTCATTTTTAATCAAAAATATCAGATGAATTTGAACTTAGAACAAGCGATCGCTCAGTTAGAAATAAACTTTATCCGCCATGCTTTAGCACTTTATCCCCAAGAACCCCACAAAGCATTAGGAATTTCTGTTGAAAACTTTGAGCAAAAAAAGAAACAATGGAATTTATAGCAAAACTTTCAACTTCTCGTTTTCTCGTTCCTTGACTCTGCCAAGCGCCTCCTTGGACTATAGGCAGAGCCTATAGATAAGCATTCCCATGCTCTGCATGGGAACGAGATAAAACTCCTAACTCTTAACTCTTAATTCCTAACTAATGAATTCTTTAAACTCAGCATCTACATTAGAAACCCACCTAGAAACTCAAACTGTTATTTACCCAACTCTACAGTATTTAGTTCGCTTCTTACCGTGGGATGGTAAACGAATATTCGACCATCTTAGAGAAGAATGTAAACACAATCCATTTATAATAGAAAATTCTGATTTCCATACCAACGAAGCACTTTTAGATGATATTCTACCTAATTGGTATAGTCCCATCGCCCAGGAATTAAGTTTAAGCGAGCATCTTATTGGACAAATATCAGCTTTGTCAATACCATACAAACAACGTGAAGCCTTAATCTATCTAACTCAGTGGTTATCAAATTCAGGTTACTTAGAAGAAACTCCAGAAGTGTGGGCAGATGATAGTATCTGGAGTGCAAAAGAATTACAAGCTGTTGTGCCTCTACTGCAAAGTTTAGATCCACCTGGAATTGGTACACGAACCCTGCAAGAATGTCTGTTAATACAACTTAAAGACCACCCTGAAAGTCTAACTTTTCTACTAGTTCAAAATTATTTAGAAGACATAGCAAATTGTGTTGGTAATTCTTCAGAGTCAAAGCAAAATTTTCAAGCGCTATTACAAAAATTGTGTCGAAATCACCAAAATCTTGATGTTGACATCAATAAAATCAACGATGCTATTCAAAAGATTCAAGAATTAGAACCCCGTCCCGCCAGAAACTTCGGTGGTAGCGATGCTCCCATCGTCACCCCCGATTTAAAAGTTGAGCTAATCGCTGAAAGTTGGCAAATTTCTTTAGCTTATGAAGTCAAACAACGTTTTTGTCTGAATTCCGAAGCCATTAAGCTTTTGCAGGAATCACCAAAAGCAAGGCGAGATACCCAACAACTGGAAGCATTATTACAAAAAGCTAGAAATTTACTTACAGCTTTGCAACAATGGCAGGAAAATCTGCTCAAAGTTGGGACATTTTTAGTTGAGCGTCAGCAAGTTTTTTTGCAGAGTCGGGATAAATTAGACTTAGTATCTACCCCTCAGCAATTAGTAGCTCAATCGGTGGGACTTAGTAACTCTACAGTCAGTCGGATTGTGCGGGGACGGTATATATTAGTTTGCAATCAACCCAGTCGGATAATTCCGTTGCATTCACTATGTGTTCCTGTAGGAGTAGGCGGACGTACTCCTCAACAAATCCAACAGATGCTATTACAGTTAATTGCAGAAGAATCACCCGCCAATCCTCATACTGATGAGCAATTAGCCCAGCTTTTGAAAATCCAATTTTCTCTGCCAATTACTCGCAGAACAGTCACAAAATACCGTAAAATTGCCGGAATAAAGTCATCACATCAGCGTAAGTTGACTGATAAAAAGATGGGAAGCAAGATCCAAAAAGCAAGGAAGTCTCTTGAATTATCAAAGTTGAGCCTTTGAAGGTGAACGTTACGCCTTTGAACCTGAACGTTGCGGCTTTGAGCCTCGAAGTTGCACCTTTGAACCTGAACGTTGCGGCTTTGAACCTGAAAGTTGCGCCTTTGAAGGTGAACATTGAGCCTTTGAGCCTGAACGTTGCGCCTTTGAAGGTGAAAGTTGCACCTTTGAGCCTCGAAGTTGCGTCTTTGAAGGTGAACGTTGCACCTTTGAACCTGAACATTGAGCCTTTGAGCCTGGAAGTTGCGCCTTTGAAGGTGAACGTTGCACCTTTGAACCTGAGAGGATGTCTGAGAAGTATTAAATATTTCGCTTGATCCCCCCTAGCCCCCCTTTTTAAGGCAGGGCTGTTTCATTCCCAAAGAGCTTTAAAAATCAAGGGTTCTAGCAAAGAAAAATTAGTTATTTTGTTACCAGCGTGCCGAGAAAATGAACTATTTTACTGATATTTAAGTGCTTAAAAGTTCATCTCATCGTCGCCCTTACTTACAATTTTCTCGCTAACCATCTTGACAAATCCTGTTTGAAATGGAATGAAACAGCCCTGCCTTTTTAAGGGGGGAACCGGAATCAAAGTCCCCCTTTTTAAGGGGGATTTAGGGGGATCTACAAGTCTCAAATACAACACCAAAAAGTTTTCAGACATCCTCTGAACGTTGCACCCTTGAGCCTGAAATTTTAAGTTTGATTGTTGACAAATGACAAATGACAAATGACCAATGACCAATGACCAATGACAAATGAAAAATAACTAAATCCAAAAATAAGCCAAGATAAGAGTCACGATAGTTAACGGTAGACCAAAACGTAGATGTTCCCAGAATGACAACTGATAACCAAGTTTTGCAACAGCCTCAGCAACAATTAAATTAGCAACTGAACCTAACAAAGTTAAATTACCAGCTAAAGTAGATCCTGCTGCTAATAATAACCAGGTTCTTGTGTCTGGATGGGGAATTAAATGTTGTAGTAATAATACTGCTGGAACATTAGAAACTAAATTTGACAGGAGAGCAGTAATTCCTAATATATTCAGGGGAGTATAAACTAAACCGCCAAACAAATTCAATATTCCTAATTTTTCCACTCCAGCAGTCACAACAAATAGTCCAGAAAACATCACCAGTAAATCCCAATCTACTTTATTTAAAACTCGTTGCGGTTTGATTCGCCTAGTAATAAACAGTAAAGCAGCAGCTACAAGTGTTGCTTGGGCTGGAGGTATCCCAATTAAAAATGCAATTAATAGTCCTCCTGTTATCAATAGGCTTTTAGTAAGCAACGGTTTAAATATGCGGTAACGCACGGGGGTTACACTCAAACAAGATTTAGTAGAACGAACATCAGGATAAAGCCACCACAATAACCCAATTTGGATTAACAAACTTACTAATGCGATGGGAGTCAATGCTTTCGCAAAATCGAGATAGCTGATACCAGAGAAGGAACCAATCAAAATATTTTGCGGATTACCACTTAAGGTAGCTACTGAACCCAAATTAGTTGCTCCCGCTAAGGCAAGTAAGTAAGGAATCGGATTAAGGTTCAAAGTTTGGGTTAAACCGAGAACCAAAGGAGTCAAAATTAGAGCGATGGTATCATTCAGAAAAAAAGCGGAGAGAATTCCACTGCCAAAAGTTAAAACAATTAGCAAACCTAGAGGGCTGCGGGTGAAGTGTGTAACTGTATCAAGGGTTAGTTGAAAAAAACCAGCGTAAGCTAAGTTTGTGCTGATTACCATCATGCCAAACAGGAAAATCAGCGTTTTATAGTCTATCGCTTGCCATGCTTCTTTGAGGTCTAATACCCCGAATGCCATCAGCAAAGATGCACCAACTAAAGCAATACTGGCTCGGTTCATCCGCAAACCAGGGAGATATCCTAAACCCAAACCGATATAAGTCAGTCCAATGATGATGTATCTGAAAACAATCATGATTTTGCTAGATGCTTTTGATTAAGTAGTCATTGGTCATTTGTCATTGGTCATTTGTCATTGGATTTTAGTGCATACCTCGCCTCTTGTGGGTGGAAAAAATTTGTCTTTTATGAGACTAATTCAAACCATGTTAAGGAGTGAACGGGTTTATTTTGGACTAATGACTAAGGACTAATACTTCGACTACGCTCAGTACAAGTGACTAATGACTAATGACTAATGACTAATAATTAATGACTGCCCTAAGCGGTTTGAGGTGATGCTTTTCTATTAACTCCTGTTTTTGTTTCAGGTACACAGAACCAAAAAACTGCTAAAGCCACAACTGCGATCGCTGCTAAAATCAAAAAACCAACATTGTAACCAGCACTTTTAACCACAAATCCAGCTAGCACGTTGCTCAAACCCGCACCAATGCCAATAGCAGTGTTGAGCATTCCTTGGGTAACATTAAAGCGTCCCGTGCCTTTAGTCAAATCAGCTACCATTAACACGGAAAGCACACCAAAAATCCCCCCTGCAATACCATCCAGAATTTGCACAGAAACGAGAAAATAGGGATTGCCCGAAAACGTATACAGCACTCCTCGAATCGGTAAGACGGCAAAGCCCAGCAAAAATATAGGTTTTCGGGCTGTATGTGCGAAACGCCCAGCCAAGTTAGATACTGGAATCATCACTAATTGAGCCACAATGATACAAGCAGACATATAAACTGTGTCACTTGTCCCTTTACCCTGTGCCAATTCTTGACCAACTAGCGGTAACATAGCAGCATTGGCAAAGTGAAACAAAACTACTGCAATACTAAAGAATAAGATTCGGCGATCGCTCAATAATTGCAATATGCCTTCATGATGCTGTTGATGTTCTTCTTTAGCTTCCTCCTCACCCTCTTCTCTATCTCCACGCGCTAATTCGTGGTCAATCTCTCTTTCACGAATCATCCTCACTGAAATAATACTGCCCACAGCCATAGCTGCAACCAAGAAAAATATTGCCTTGCGGGCAATAAAGTAACCTACTAAACCAGCGAGAGTAGCAGCTAGCAGATTTCCTGTATGGTTAAATGTTTCATTACGACCTACTCGCCTATCTAATCTCTCATGTCCTACGAGTCCCAGAGTAATAGCAGCAATCGCAGGTGGGAAAATTGCAGCAGCAATCCCAATCATAATCTGAGAGCCAATGACAACAGGCAAGTTGGGGAACAAGCCCATAGCAATAGAGCCGATAGAAACAAACACAGCCGCCAGTACAATCAACATCCGTTTTTGACGTAGCCTGTCAACCAATGCACCAGCTGGTGTTTGAGCAATAACTGTGGCAATTGCCGAAGCTGACATCGCCAATCCAATTTGAGCCGGGTTCCAATTTGCTGAGGCTTTCAGATAAATACTCAGATATGGCCCAACACCATCGCGCACATCTGCGAGAAATACATTCAAGTAATCAAGCGATCGCAAACTCTTATTACTCGGTTTTCGCTGTTTTTGCATAAGTCTCTAGTGATATTTTGTGAGCTATGGAGAGGTCACAATACTCTTGTGCAAAAATCGTGCCAAATCAATGAGCATCTGGCGAGAAAACCCTTACGAGTGCATTTACAGAAACTGAGTTAAGCAATATTTCATCAACGGTATCAGTTCAGGCATAAAAAATATTTCGGACACAGGTAGCGTGCAGTCTCCAAAAAATATATGATTTGGACTTTGCAGTACTTGAATTACTTTTTTGGGAATTTTAACCCTATCCGGGGTAAGCTATCGCGCAGAGATTGGTGACAAATATTTTGAGAATAAATTATGCAAGAGTTTGTGATTTATCAAGATATCCTTCAAAAAGGAAGACAGCATGAAGCGCTAGCACTGATAAAATGCGAACAATTGCAGAAATTAATGAGAAAATCAGCCGCCAACGTGCGGTAGTGTTGACAACTGAAGAATTAAAAGCACGAGTTGTAGAAATCGGTGTTATTAAAGCAGCTAAAGAAGTTGATGTAATTACCACTGGCACATTTGAGCCGATGGAATCAAGTGGTGCAATTATCAATCTTGGACACACTGACCCGCCGATAAAAATTCGCCGGTGCTGGTTAGATGGTGTGCCAGCATACTCTGGTTTTGGTGCAGTTGATTTATATTTGGGTGCGAGTTCTGCTGTGGAGACGACGGACGGGGAAGAAGTTAGAGAACGGGGCGGCGGTCATGTAATCGAGGATTTGATCGCTGGTAAACCTATACATGTAAAAGCACAAGGACAAGTAACAGATTGTTATCCCAGAGCAAATTTTGAAACTACAATTACTAATGAAACGATTAATCAGTTTTATTTATTCAATCCGCGCAATCTTTATCAAAATTTTATTGTTGGGGTAAATGGTGGCGATCGCTCCCTCTTCACCTATCTCGGCCCTTTACAACCACGTCTGGGAAATGCCGTTTACTCTAACCCCGGTGCTATTTCCCCCTTACTCAACGATCCCGATTTACAACTCGTTGGTATAGGTACTCGAATTTTTTTAGGTGGTGGTATTGGCTATGTTGCTTGGGAAGGCACTCAGCATTTCCCCTTACAAAAGCGTTTAGCTAATCGTACACCGATTGGGCCTTCCGCCACTTTAGCTTTAATTGGTGATGCCAAGCAAATGGATGCTCATTGGGTACGGGGATGTTACTTCAAAAGTTATGGCCCCTCATTGATGTTAGGTGTTGGTGTACCACTACCTGTATTAAATGAACAAGTAGTTGAACACTGCGCCGTCCAAGATCAAGACTTAGTAGCACCAATAGTGGATTTTTCCATTCCCCGGCGTGTCCGTCCCACCTTTGGTTTAGTGAGTTACGCCCAACTCAAATCTGGGCGGATCACTATTGAGGGCAAAGCTGTACGCTCTGCCCCCTTAGCGAGTTTGTTTTTTTCTAGGCAAGTCGCTCTGGAGTTGAAAAAGTGGATCGAAGCAGGTACGTTTACCCTGACAGAACCAGTTTCTCCAATTCCGATGGAGCGATCTTTTCTACCCCAAGACCGACGGACGGATTTTTGATATTGGGGACTGGGGAGTAGGGTGAGCAGGGGAGGCAGGGGAGCACAGGGGACAAGGGGACAAGGGGACAAAAGTTTAGAGCTTCCAACAAGTCTTTCCCCTTGTCCCCAATTCTCCTTGTCCCCAAGTCCTCTTTCCCATGCCCTATTCCCTTACTCTTGAGTCGGTTTCGGTCGCTTGATGGGCTTAGGAACGGGCATTTTTGGTATAGGTTTTGACACCACAGAGGTGTCGCCGCCTACACCTGTTTTCTTGATAGGACGTGGGGTTTCGCCACTGCGTCTGGGGGGGAATGGTTTTCTACCACCAGCACCACCGCCACCGCCAGCACGAGGGCCACCTTTGAATGGTGGTTTGCGTTTTTTGGGCAAGTCAGCGATCGCCTCAGCTTTTTCTACTATTAAAACGTCAGCTTCTCGCTTGGCTTGGAAGTCCCAGAACTTTCCTACTGCTTTGGTGGTCAGCACACCCCTTAATTTCAATTTAAAATACTTGGGTTTCTCAGTTGGTTTGCGTGCAGCTTGTCTAATTTTGACTACCAAGCTCTTAGCATCAAAAGATTGGTATACTACCTCACCACGAACAGAAAAACCACCATCTGCAACTTCTGATGAGGGAATTGTACTTAGTTCAGAGTTTTCGGATAAGCCATCATCGGGTGTCTGTAACTCTTGCAACTCCAAGTCTGACTCGTCTTCATCTGTTGAGTTTTTTGCCAGATTTTCTGGCTCCCAAACTCCGACGATTTGGATGTGCAAGGTATCATTCTCTTGTCTTGTACGTGGATATACTACCCACAAGTGTTCTTTTTCTAAGTCTAGATGATTCTTGACTAAGCTCATAATCCGGCCTAGGAGGACGGCATTGAGTTCTACACCATCTGTGGTTAGCAGCGTACCTTGAGTAAATTGTTCGCTGCTAGCATGATAGCGACCCCTGACCAATCCGATCGCTCGATATTGCATCGGCTCACTAGGAGGCGGAATCGGTTGCTGTCGATTGATTAAGTTCCCATTTGAGTCAGTCTCAATGGGGTTAACAGGCGAATTTTCAGGCTTAGAGGACTTGGCTGCTATATGAACATTAGCGGCTGCCTCTATGTTAGTTGGGCCCTGGTTAGAGGCAGAAGAATTGGAGGATTCAGGCAACGGCATCAGGTCGGAATTCATAAAAACTCCTTGCGGCGGAGACACATCCCATTGTGGGATTTTACAAAGGCAGCTGGAAAGAGCATTTGTGCGACTGATGAAAGTATATTTGCTTTTAACAAAGTCACACTAGGGTACTCTATAACAATACTAAAGACGCTAAATTGAGTGTGTAAACACTAAACGTGTAATTTAGCGCCTTTACACTAGTTTCGGAAGCATATCATAGCTACAATTCTGATGGCTCCTCCTAAAGTCATCACTTACTTTAGCAGTGTAAATAGTTAATTGTTATAAAATTCACAGGCAATTGACGGTATTCCGCAAAGTTTTGGAAATTTTTAACTTTACGATTTGTGTAAATGATAATGTCATTAAAATTTAGGAGAAAGACAAAACTGTGTCTCAACCGCGCAATCGTTGGATAGTTCAAATCGTCTTGGCGCTGGCAATTCTTGCTTTTGTGGGTGTTTCGGTGATTCCCATAATTGGAGCATTTAATAATACGCCACCCTCAAACCAGAATACTGCTAGCACTAGAGGCACTTTGACCTCTGCTGAACAAAAATCAAAACTGGAAGACGAAGTACGGGGTTATGAACTGGTTTTGCAAAGAGAACCAGAAAATCAGACTGCGCTTAAAGGCTTATTACAAGCGCGGCTACAATTACTGAGTCAAAAAGAAAAAAGTGAGGTTAAACCAGCTGATATCCAAGTTGTCATTGAACCTTTAGAAAAGCTAGCCAAGCTGAATCCCGAACAATCAGAATATTCAGTGCTACTGGCTCAAGCCAAACAACAAATTGGTGATCGCGAAGGAGCAGCTCAAGCTTATCGCTCGATTTTGGAGACGAAACCAGGCGATTTGAAAGCTTTGCAAGGAATGGTGGCTTTGTTAATCAGTCAGCAACGCCCGGAAGCAGCCATTGGTTTGCTGCAAGAAACCCTCTCTAACGCAGCTCAGGCGAATAAAATTCAGCCTGGAAGTGTAGATACAGTAGCCGTGCAGGTGTTGTTAGGTTCTGTTCATGCTTCCCAAAAACGCTACGCTCAAGCTAGCTCTGTATATGACCAAGCAATTAAGAAAGATCCTAAGGATTTTCGTCCTGTTGTGGCCAAAGCGATGCTCTTAAAGCAACAGGGCAAAGACGCAGATGCAAAACTTTTATTTGATAACGCCGCAGCTTTAGCACCTGCTCAGTACAAAGACGAAATTAAGAATGCAGCAACGGTTTCCCCCCTCCCTAATCCTGCTGCATCTCCCGCCCCTCCATTGAAAAGTACTCCGAAATAGGGGCATGGGGCATGGGGCAGAAGTTCTTTCATTTTGAATTTTGAATTTTGAATTGATTTCTCCCCTGCTCTATGCCTCCCTACTTCAATCCCCTCACGCTCCCTCAATGGCAGCAACGACACCAAAAACTAGAAACAGGCATCCGCCAATTAAGGTGAGTTGACGCTCAGAAATTCGTCCGGCAATCATTTTGCCGCCAATAACTGCGATCGCAGCACAAATGGCATGTCCTAAAATTGCCCCTATTGTCACTCCAATGGGATTATTACCTGCGGCTAGGGCAATGGTGGCAATTTGGGTGCGATCGCCCCACTCTGCCATAAATGTCAACACAAAGGCTTCTATGATAATTGCCAAGGAAGTCTTTTGCTTTGGTAACTCCAAATCTGCTTTTTTCACCGCAGCTTCGGCTTCTTCTACAACTTCTGTATCACAAGCAGCCGAGGACATCTTACTAGCGTCATATAACAGCTTGAGACCAAAAGCAATAAACAAAGCTATTTCGGCGTAATGAATATAACTTTTTGGCAACAAAGATACCGCTTGTCCAAATAGCACCGAAAGGATTGTCATCGCCGCTAAAGCGGCTGTCACGCCTATAAATACAAGCCGCCGCGAGTGGTGCATTGCCAAAATAACAGCAATAAAAAATGTTTTATCGCCTAATTCGGAAACTGTAATTAATAATAAACCTGCGGTAAAAGCTGTTAACACTCTCTCAAGCTCCTGAAAAATCGTTGACCGATGTGAAGCTTGATGAGAACCAAAAGACCTCACCAAGTTTACACTTTTCGGTGTGAACTTAGTGAAGGTCTCGCTTTCAAATATTTATTATTCGCCACCTGAACCAGGCTCATCGCCAGTATGTTGATTCAGATGTACTGGCTTTTATGTTTTTTGCCAGCTAGCTACTCCCCTTCTATGCAGATCAACTATACATTTTTTACAGGTAGAAGTCAAGAGTAGGAAATCCAGAGGTATAACTGTACAGAGAACGAAGCGCACATAAGCCTGATTCAGCACTTACTGAGGTAAGAACTCATCATTTGTGACTTCTGGTAGCTGATATGGACACACCACAGGAAAGGATTCTATTGACAAACCAGTTTCAGCTTTTGCTTGCTTAACTGCTTGTGCATAACACTCTATAAAGATGCTCTCAAGATAGGATTTGAGGCTAGGCGAATCATCTAGAGCTTCTTTGACACGTCTACGATGTTCAATGATGCTTCCTTCCCAGCTACCGCTTCTCTTTTCACGCTGAAATTGCCATTTGAGCAAATGCACCAGAATTACAATCAGATTACTCTTGAGGCTCCGACGCTCACTCCTTCCCATGTCGGCAATTTCTTCGATGAGATTTTCCCAGTCCACGTTCGCATAGTCGTGACTTTGCAATTTTTTCACAGTCGTTTGTATCCATTGCAAGTAATCCGTGTCATATAGCGTTTGGGAATGCGCCTTTAGGGAAGACATGGCAGTTTCCATTAGAAATGGTTAGATAATTTCTCGCATATCTTTACGATTAACATCGGTGCGTTAACAGAATGTAACGCACCTTACGGATTCTAAGAATTGGGAGGTATTAATTTTCTCAGAGATGTAGTCTCGCGTTCTAGTATGTAAATTTTGCGATGTTTTATTGATTTATCAGCATTGAGTGGAACGGTAAACCAAAACCATCTCCAACGCTACGTTTTATTCTTGCCATCACTCACCTCACCTTTAGAGGTCATTATCAAGTAAAAATCAAATTATTGCATCCTGTTCGATCATGCTAGTCCAACCAATTTGGCGCTTAGTTCCCACATGCGATCGCCTTTTTCATCATCGCGGGCTTGAGGAGAGACTTTTTGAACAAAGGATTTGCCATCTTTCTTCTGACGATTTCCCCAACTCCAATAAGCACCAGATTGATTGTACTCAGGATCGGCAACTACCGCAGCAACCCGTTCTCCTGCCAACTCTTGAGACACATATCCTCCAGTGATGTACTTTTGGAATAATGGGAAGATTTTCTGAAATAGAGGATAGTGGTTTCTAAATAGCGGCGTTTCTGCAACACATCCAGGATAGAGAGAGCTGAAGGCGATACCAGTTGAATCATGATAGCGCCGATGCAGTTCTCTCATGGTTAGCACGTTGCAAACTTTGCTATCTTTGTAAGCTTTGACGGGTTCAAACTTCTTGCCATCAATCATCGAGATTGGCTCTTTAAATCCTTCTGCAAAGCCTTGAAAATCGCCCAAGTCGGGACGCGGCGGAATCTTCCCACCCAGTTCGTCTGGATTGTGGGTGACAGTTCCCAAAATTACGAGCCTTGGCTCTAAAGATGACTTCTTGAGATCCTCAAGCATTAGGTTACACAAAAGGAAATGTCCGAGGTGATTTGTGGTGACAGTTAACTCGTAACCTTCTGGACTGCGTAAAGGCTCCTTTATTAAGGGCATATAAATTGCGGCGTTGCACACCAAAGCATCTAGGGAGTGACCGCTTGCTCGGAAGTTCTTCACAAATTGTCGAACGCTATCCAAAGAGCCGAGATCGATATGCATGATGGTGTAACTGCCCTGGTGGGGGATTCCCAAAGATTGGGCTGCAAGTTGAGCCTTCGCTATATCCCTACAGGCCATCACTACATACCATCCCCTTTCAACAAGAGCCTTGGCAGCGTACAAACCGACCCCTGAAGAAGCACCTGTAATTACAACCGTTGGCTTGTGATGTTGTTCCATTGTGTTCAGCCTCCATTGACTGTTTCTAGGATCTCACACCAGTGAGCCATCATTGTCACCACCTTTTTCAATGCTGGATTAGCCTGAACTAACCCGCAATCCAAATAAGTACTCTTGATTTTTTGCTCTCATTTTGAGAGATTATAAGAGTAATTGATTTTGCATTGAAAATATATGGCAAAAAAGCTAGAAACAGATGCATTTAATTGCAATTCGCACCCTTCGCGCTGATACCGCTCAGTATCCCGATGTCAAGAAACAGATTAACAACTGGTATGCAACTGTGAAGAAAACGGAATGGCAGAACTTAGAGGACGTTCGTAAGATTTACAAGGATGCTGAAGCAGTTGGAAACTTCACTGTTTTCAATATAAAGGGTAATGACTATCGCCTAATTGTCGGTATTGATTATGAAGACCAGGTAGTTTACTACAAATACTTTCTTACACATACTGAATACAATAAAGGCAAATGGAAAAATGACTTTTACTTTTGACGAAACTGCTTATCGCAATCTAGTAGCTGAAGTTGCTCCCAAGGTAATTGAGACGGAAGAAGAATATGAACGTGTGTTGACAGTGGTAGAGCGTCTAACCTTTGCGAAAAATCGCACTCCAGAGCAGCGAGTTCTACATAAATTGCTGGTGAAGCTGATTGAACTATATGAAACACAGAACTACCCGATGGATTTATCTGTACCTCATGAGATACTTCAACACATCATGGAAGCAAGCGGAACCCGTCAAGCTGATTTGGTAGGCGTTATTGGATCAAGCGGTGTGGTATCTGAGGTTGTTAATGGTAAACGTTCTATTAGCAAAGCACAAGCCAAAATGCTTGGTGATTACTTTAAGGTTTCACCTAGCCTATTTATCTAAGCCTCAACTTACAAATGTGATGTTTCAGCCAATTCACATCGTGCGATTAGATGAGCGATCGCTCAATATATTTATATTAACTGGGCAAGATGAAGGAATAGAGCTAGAAATTAAGCCAGATGGTAGTATAGAACCATGAATCAGGTAAACTATACAGCAATGAGCAACCAAGAGCTAAAGAGTTACTTTCTTGCCCACAAGGATGATAAGGAAGCCTTTTATGCTTACATGGATAGACGAAAATCTCGTAATCGTGATGCTGCAATACAATTAAATGATCCGGCTTGGGAAGAAAAGATAATAGCTGTGATTCAGAAACAACTAAGTTCTGATTAATAACTTAATTATTTCATATTTTTAATCGAGGCGGACAAAATTTTTGTAGTCCCCTCGATTTCTCGCATAAATTTACTTTTGGCTAATATTTCCGCTCTTTTGGCTCAAACATAGTAATCGCCACCGGTCGATATTGAATGTCAATTCCGGCTGGTGAATAGTAAGCCATTGTGTGTTTGAGGAAGTTAGCATCATCTCGTTCGGAATAATCTTCGCGGAAATGAGCGCCACGGCTTTCTTGACGATTCAGCGCTGATGCTAAAATAGTCTGTCCCACTACCATCAAACTTCGCAATTCTAAAGCTTCCACAAGTTCCGTATTCCAGCAACTACCTTTGTCATCTAAATAAATTTGTGGATATTTTTGTTGTATTTCTTCTAATTTATGTAACCCTTCACTCATTAATGCCTCAGTGCGAAAAACACCGCAGTAATCAGTCATACAATCCTGGAAGGCTTGACGGACTTGGTTAATACGATACTTTCCTGGTTGTTCTAACAAAGCTTGAATTTGTTGCTGGGCTTCTGTTACGTAGCGTTGCTCATCCACAGAGGGCAACTTACGTTTTTGCACAAATTGGGCGATCGCAGCCCCAGTTCTCTTGCCATAAACGACACATTCCAGCAGAGAATTACTCCCCAAGCGATTAGCACCATGTACGGAAACACAAGATGTTTCGCCAGCAGCAAAGAAAGCATCAACTAAACCATCACCACTACTGCGGACTTGCCCATCAGTATTAACTGGGATACCACCCATACAATAGTGAATTGTCGGACGGACTGGCATCGGTTGAGTTACCGCGTCAACACCTACCAAACGGTGTGCTTCTTCCCAACAGAAGGGAACGCGACTCATAATTTTTTCTTTGCCCATGTGGCGGAGATCGAGATAGACAAAGGGGCCACCAGCACTACCATTGAGATGAATACCACGACCTGCGCGAATTTCGTAAGCGATCGCTCGTGAGGTAATATCACGAGGAGCCAGTTCCATGCGACTGGGTGCATAGTTCGCCATAAAGCGATCGCCTTCACTGTTAATTAGATACGCCCCTTCACCCCGTACCGCTTCTGAAATCAGTACCCCTACCGGATATAAGCCAGTGGGATGAAATTGGACAAATTCCATATCTTCCAGGGGCAAACCTGCGATCGCAGTCATTGCCAAACCATCACCTGAAGAAGCGTAATCATTAGAGGTGGTGTTATAAACGCGACCATAGCCCCCTGTGGCAAACATCACCGCCTTGGCTCGCACCACCTCTATACGTCCATCCAAAAGATGGAACATTACCACACCCTTCGCCTCATTTTCTTCCAAAATGAGACGCATCACATACCATTCTTCATAAACTTGCACCCCATAACGCCGCAGGTTGTTAACCAATTCATGCAAAATCGCGTGACCAGTCTTATCAGCCGCGTAACAAGTGCGGTTATGGGAATGTCCGCCAAAAGCCCGTTGAGCAATGCGCCCATCAGATAAGCGAGAGAACAAAACACCCATGTGTTCCAAATCAATTACCACATCTGGCGCTTCTTGGGTGAGAATTGCCACAGCATCTTGGTCTGCCAAGTAATCAGAACCCTTGACAGTATCAAAAGCATGTGCTTGCCAAGTATCTTCTGAATCAACATTTTTTAGCGATGCAGCCATACCACCTTGAGCCGCCACCGAGTGCGATCGAATTGGGTGGGTTTTAGCAACCACAGCAATATTTAAATTAGGGTCAGTGCGGGCAATTTCTACAGCAGCGCGACACCCCGCCAATCCACCCCCGACAATAATCACATCATGTTCCAGCATAATTAGCCCCTGATTGCAAACCCCTGCTGTTCTATTGTAGAGAGGTGATTAATCAGGTAGTACGTTACATCTCTACAAAAAAATCCTTGCCTATAGACAAGGATGCTATTACAAATTTTGATATTAGGAGTGAAAAGTTAACAATGAAGAGTTAGGTCTTCATTCATAACAGACGCGATTAATCGCTTCTCTACTCCTAACTTTTGTACAGACGCGATTAATTGCGTCTCTACTCCTAACTCTTCAGCTAGTCGCTTGTACAGGTTGTTGCTGAGACACATTACCTGGTATGGGTTCCATTTTTGTTTCAGGCCCTACAGGAGTGACTTCAATATGATTTAACAAGGTAGTGACAAACGCAAACAACAAGAAAGGTAGCGATAGCAGAACGACAAGGCCAGCTGTTGCTAAAGCGTACACGGGCCGCTTGGCACCCATAAGCGCCAAAGCTGATGCCAAACTTAGGGTAATTGTAATCAACCAAACAATTATTTGACCGTAGATATCACCGAAAGTCAGGGTACAGACAAACCGATATTTTTGAGTATTATTTCCGCTCATCACATTTGCCTCAAGTCTCTCCTAATAGGTTCTACGTTAGAACTATGTTTGCCTTGTAGACAATTTCTAAATATTTTTGCAAGCTTCGTAATATAACTTCATAATCGATTTTTTTTGTTACAAAGCGCAATTTCTAGTGCAGTATGACAGAAATACACCAACCGTAGGCTACGGGAAGTCCTTCTTTTATAGTGGTTACTTGAAATTCTCCTTTTTTCTTGTACTACGGAGTTAGAACAAAAACTAAGATAGCTAGGTGTTGATATAAGCTCAGTTTTTTGTTAAAAGTTTTCGCAATCCGAATGAACTCCTTAAAAAATAGACTCTTTGTCTAAAGCAAAAATAATTTTTGTCATCTGCCAAATTCTAGATATTTAGAATATAGTATTTAATTTTTTGATAGTAAATATTAACTAGATAAATCCAGTAAGTCAGAATGGAAAAACCAATTTTTTGATGTTAAATTTTGAGTATTGCCCGAATTTGTTGACTTTAATCAACAAAACCTTTTATTTTTCGTGGCAATATTGTTTTAGGAGTGAACGTGAATACTATTTTTTTTCGTAAAGGTGTTTTTTGCTTGCCAAGTATAGCTGCTCTTACAGTCCTGAGTAGCGGCTTATCCGTAAGTGCCCAGACAGTTGACAAGGTGAATAGTCAAACATTAACTGACCCTTCCGCAACCGTAGCGTCTCCCAACAAGTTTAGTACAGAACTAGACACTGTAAGCCAAAATCTCTCTACAGAAACAATTGAAACATTTACAGCAACAAATTTAGCTAAAGTACAGCAGTTCTCAAACCCTGCGATACAAGAAAACGCCAATGTAACGCCTACACCCATTCCAGGTACAGTAGCAACCTCATCTGCAACACTTACCTCTGAGTTTGTAGAACCGACTCCTCAAACTACTTCTCAAACTAGTTCTCAACCATCTGCTACTAAAGTGGCGCAATCGGATATTGATTTAGGTAGAACTACTCGTGGTGGCAGCAGTTATATTGGCATCGCTGCTAACATTGGTTTAAGTGGTGGTGATACATCTTTGGGTGACGGTAACTTCGCGGTAGTCAGCAAAATCGGACTGACAAATGCTATATCGGTGCGACCCTCAGCTGTATTTGGGGACAACACCACAATTTTACTTCCTGTCACCTATGATTTTGCCTTCAAGCCAGCAGATGCTTTTAGCGAACCGTTAGCGATCGCACCTTACGTTGGAGTGGGTGGAGCTTACAAAACTGGTGATGATTCGCAATTTGCCTTTTTGCTAACTGGTGGCATTGATGTGCCTCTAACTCCTCAATTCACTGCAACGGCTGCTGTAAATGCCGGATTTTTTGATCAAACTGATATAGGCTTATTGTTAGGAGTTGGTTACAACTTCACTGGCTTTTAAGAGTTAGGAGTTATGAGTTAGTAATGTTTCACTGATAACTCCTGTACAGACGCGATTAATCGCGTCTCTCCTAATTTTCTATTTGGGGGTAACTTTATCAATTACCTTGATTTTCCCATCGTCTCCTACTGTCCAAACATCATAAACACCGACTACATCGCCGTTAGCATCAACATCTACGTTGCCACTGGCTCCTTGATAGTTAATCTTTTTACCATCTTTAAGCAACTTTAATCCTTCGCAGACATCGGTAACTTCCGTACCAGGCCCATCAGCCACTTCACGGATTTTGCTAGCTATACCAACACCTGTATTTTGTTTAGCAGCTTGTGCAGCCAACGTCAATAAAGCAGCCGCATCCCAAGCTTGAGGAGCGTATTCTCCTGGCGCACCACCCTTTTTATCCTTCCACAGCTTGTTAAAAGCTTCTAGTGCTTTACCATCAGAACCAGGTACTGTACCGATCGCTCCGGTTAAAATATACTTATCACCATCTTTGCCAACTTGTTCAGGAAAAGTAGGTGATTTAACTCCATCTGTCAGTAAAATTTGCACTCCCTTCGTCACACCTTGCTGATAGGCTGCTTTCAGGAACAAACTACCAGTTTCAGCATACAGTACAGCTAGGACTGCATCTGGTTTACCAGCAAAAGCAGCCGCCGCTTCTGTATCAAATGTTTGGGCTTTCGGGTCATAGCGGACAGGCTTATCTTTATTAACGATGGTTCCACCCAATTTTTCAAAAGTTTGCACAAATGCCTTTTCAAAGCCAACGCCATAGTCGTTATTAATTACGACTGTAGAAACTCGCTTAAAACCTTTTTTATTGGCAAGTTGAGCTAAAGCTAGTGCTTGGTAAGTATCAGGGGGAGCAGTACGCGCCCAAAAGCCTTTATAGTCGCCTTTTTGGGCCTTTTCAGTAAAGACAGGACTGGTACTACCAGGGGAAACCAGCATGACTTTATTCGGTGTGGCAATGGAGACTGCTGCACTAGAAACGCTACTAGCAAAGGAACCAACTACACCTGCTACTTTATCTAAAGTTGCTAGTTTGGTCATACCGGCTGCACCCGCTCTAGGGTCGGTTTGGTCGTCTACTTGCACCA
The DNA here is from genome assembly GCF_034531155.1 of Nostoc sp. ChiVER01. Lineage (NCBI taxonomy): Bacteria > Bacillati > Cyanobacteriota > Cyanophyceae > Nostocales > Nostocaceae > Nostoc > Nostoc sp. ChiVER01. The sequence goes on from NZ_JAVRBS010000002.1 coordinate 187,613, forward strand.
AGGTAACTGGTTCGCCATTCACCCCACCGCAGGCGTTGACGGTATCAACAAGTAAAGGGACAGAACCTAACATTTGCTGTCCAACAGAAGCTAAATCGCCTGTTGTCGGTAGTAGAGAACCAATTTTTAGCCCTTGAGCAGTGCTTGTAGTAGTTGAGTTTGCTGCTGGAGTAGCGGTATTTCCTGTGTTAGCTGTGCCATTGGGGGTACTATTATCACCACAAGCCCCAACTAGGAACCCAATTGCTAGGGTAGCTATACTGAAGGTTAAGGCGGCGCTAATCTTTTTCATAAGTAACTTTGACTCCTCAGATATTTAGGAGCCTAAAAGTAAGATTCAAACTAGATTTTTAAATTAGCTTTATCTTATCAGGACTCCAAAAGATAAATCATATCATCCATCTTTGGGAGTAGAAATATTTACACTAGATTAGTATTATTTTTCGACACAGAACATAGTCTGTGTATCAAAAGTATCTATCAAAAACTGGAAAACGGAGAGGGAGGGATTCGAACCCTCGGTACGGAGTTGCCTGCCGTACAACAGATTAGCAATCTGCCGCTTTCGACCACTCAGCCACCTCTCCATGACTCACGAATATCAATGTTATCAGATTTGTTTGGGGGAGTCAATAGTCATTTGTCATTAGCCGTTAGTTATTTATGAAACACTAAGGACTAAGGATTAGGGACAAATGACTAATTTTTTAAAGGACTTGCGATCGCATCCAAGCCAGGGGCAAAGTGCGTAACTTTTTCCACTGGGGAACGTAAGCCCGTTGACTGAACACATCATAATCGTTGCGTTCAATCACCTCCAGGATCTGACCGTATAGCATTGATGCTGCCCACACAGGCCAACGAGCATCGGATGCTAAATAAGTAATTCCCTGGTCGGATTTGCTATAGAATTGGCGGGCCCGTTCGATTTGAAAGCACATCAGCGCCCGCCAACGATCATCTACCACACCTTTGAAGAAGTCTTGCTCGGTGTAGTTGAATTTTTCCAAGTCCTCAAGGGGAATGTAGATTCGCCCCCGTTTGGCATCTTCTCCTACATCCCGCAGGATGTTGGTGAGTTGATTGGCAATTCCCAAAGCGATCGCTTCTTCTATGGGAACATAAGGTTGTTTGTTCTGCTGCCACGGAGCGGTGTATATGGTGCTATCTACACCCATAACGGCTGTTGACATTAAGCCAACAGTGCCAGCAACGCGGTAACAGTAGAGGTATAAGTCCTCAAAGGTTTCATAACGGCTGCGATATAAATCCATGCGCTGACCGGCAATCATATCCCGAAAGGGCTGAATGTCCATCGGAAAGCGCTGGAGGGTATCAACTAAAGCGACATCGTAATTTTCTAATGGCTGTCCCGCAAAAATCGATTCCAGCTGCTGTTCCCATAGGTCTAGGGTTTCTGGCGTGGTAATAGCAGATGCGGGCCCATCCACCAATTCATCTGTACGGCGACACCAAGCGTAAATTGACCAAATAGATTGACGTTTTACCGGACTCATGAGCAAAGTACCCAGGTAAAAAGTCTTGGCATACTTTGCTGTGAGATGTCGGCAAAGTTTGTATGACTCGTCTACAGAGACCAGCGTTTTCATGCGCGGGGGGGAATCAGGCAGTTGCAGCATTCGTTGCGGGCGGTCGGGTGAGCGTTTGCAGGTTTGAGGAATTTGCTACCGGGAGAGCCTCAGAAATGGCCTGCGCTGTCAGCTTACCAGAAAGTACGGCACCTTCCATACTGCCTAAGTAGCGTTGCATGGTATAACTTCCGGCGAGATAGAAGTTGGCAATGGGCGTAACTTGTGCGGGGCGGTACTGTTGGCGGCCAGGTGTCGCTTTGTAAACTGAACGCGGCGTTTTCACCACATGAGATTTTAGCAATGTTGCTGGATTGTCTCCCCCAAAGTGATCGGGGAAAAGTTTTTCCAATTCAGCAAGCGTTGCAGCCACAATCTCCTCATCAGATTTGGCAATCCAATCTTTTGCCGGAGCTAGAACTAATTCCAGCATTGAGCGATTGGGGTTGGCGTATTCACGGCAGGTATTGCTCATATCAGCATAAACGCTTAGGAGGGGCGATCGCGAAAAAAGCAAGTGATCAATTTCTGTAAGTTTCCGGTCAAACCACAGATGCAGGTTAATCACTGGTACTCCTTCCAAACCGTCTAGCTTCTGGAAAAACTCCATAAGCTTCCAAGGTTTAGGCAACATGACCTTCAAGGGGTCAACCGACATGGCAGATACATAAGCATCTGCTGTGATAACTTCATCTTCTGCCCCATTCAACCCTCGAATCAAGTATCCTTTTACCGTGCCATCGGCGTTGAGCAAAATCTCTTTCAAGGGGGCATTCAATCGTACTTCTCCACCGCGTTCTGTGATGTAATCTACGATTGGGGTGCATAGACGTTCTGTGGGAGAACCATCTAAAAATGCAATCTTGGAGCCATATCGTTCTTGCAAAAAGCGATTCAGTGCAGTTAGGAGAATCGTTGACGAAACTTCATCAGGATTGATAAAGGTAAGTGCTTTACACGCGGCGATAAAAACGTCACTAGTCACCCGCTCGCCAACACCTTGCCTTTTCAACCACTCTAAGAAGCTGTACTTATCCATGTCTTCGACATACTTCTGACCCCTAACTACTGCCGGAAGGAGTCCAACTGCAAATCGAATCTTCTGCTCCCAAGTCAACATGTCTTTGTTGCGAAGAATCGATGCAATGACGTTGAAAGGAGATGGAATATCTGGAACATCAAAACGTGAGAGTGTTCCAGGCTTGTCTGGTTGATTGAAAATCAGTGTATGCTCTTTCCACTGGAGTCTATCTTCAATGCCCAACTCCTTGAGCATTTGGAGCATATTCGGATATGCCCCAAAGAAGGCGTGTAACCCGGTTTCGTACCAGTCGCCGTCAGAGTCTTTCCACGCCGCAACCAGACCACCCAGTACGTCCCGGCTTTCCAAGACAATGGGAGTATGACCTGCGTCCGTGAGATATTTCGCGCAGGAAAGTCCTGCTAGACCAGCACCCGCGATCGCTACTCGCATTTAACCCTAATGCCCTTCAATATTTCTTAATGGTTTTGTCGATTCTCATTATACGTTGCAAACCGTAACATTTGGCATTTATTGTGCGATCGCTCTCCCAAAAAACTTTTGCCAAAGGGAATTTTACCTACGCGCACCTACCCAACAAAATTGCCAACACCATTGTTGATAATAGGTTTTGGCGAACATTTCATCTAGATTTATATGCAGGAAATTTAGGGAAACAAAAGTAATTCCTTTGACTGAAAATAAGTAATCTCAAACGTGGTACTAAACTAGTTGATTTCTTTGCTAATCAGTGTATCTACTCTGAAAAATATCTAAGGTAGTGCTTAAAAATTACTAGTTAATTCCTATAAAATTTCCTTCTATGGATAAATTGACAATGTAAAAATCAAGGCAAATTTAGAGCTTACCTACTTTCCCCAACCAGAATCAAAACCTTCCTTTGAAAGCTTTTCACTCCCCATAAGGATGTAGGATAAAAGTTTATATGCTTTAGGTTGAACAACTTAGTTGTTTACCGCAGAACTTATAGGTAAAAAATTATGAGTGTATCGCAAGAGCTAAAACGCTTTGGACATCACCTGATTTTGGGTATTTCCGGCACGACATTAAGCGATGATGATAAACGCGCACTCAATGAATTAAAGCCGATTGGGGCGATCTTTTTTGCTAAAAACTTTTTGGATAGCACCCCATATCAGGTTTGGCTAGAAAGCTTCAAAGATTTAAACAATCAGATACGAGAATATACTGAACGTGATTCGATGTTTATGACTTTGGATCATGAAGGAGGTCGTGTCATTCGTACACCACTGCCGATTACGCGATTTCCTCATGCGTTATTGCTGCGATCGCACGCCCGCGAAGTAGCAAAAGCCACAGCAGTAGAACTTAAATCACTAGGAATAAATTTATCTTGGGCACCTGTAGCAGATATTTTTTCCTATCCCCACAACCCCGTTATTGGATCTCGTGCCTTTGGTAACACTCCCGAAATTGCTGCAAAAGATGCGCGTGAGTATTACCTTGGACTTCAAGAGTCAGGAATTTTAGGATGCGCCAAACACTTTCCCGGACATGGAGACACCAGCAAAGACTCTCATATTGAGCTACCAATACTGAATCTAACTTTAGATGAACTGCGACTTCGAGAACTCATACCTTTCAAAGCCCTAATCGAAGTACAGATTCCTTTAATCATGACTGCCCATATTTTATTTCCTAAGATAGATGCTGATGTGCCAGCAACGCTTTCCCAGGCTATTCTGAAAAACATACTTAGGGAGGAACTTGGCTTTGAGGGAGTAGTTGTATCTGACGACTTGGATATGAAAGCAATTTCAGATATGTTTATGAAATCTGGAACTGTGGCGCGGTCATTTCATGCAGGTTGTGACCTATTTATTGTCTCGCGCAATATTAATTCATCATCTATTGAAAGAACTTATCAGATTGCTGAAGATTTTGTTGATTCCCTTAGCAAGGGTAGCTTAGACGAATCAGTAGTGGAAGCAGCCAAAGAAAGAATCGATAAACTGCTGGCAGTAACACCGCAATATCCCGTAAATGCTTTGGATAAAGATATATTATTGCAACATGCTCAACTAGCGATCGCTAGTTCCTATTCATAACCTAATGCGTTCAATTTGCATATTAGTAATTGTCAAAAGGCTGGCTAGGATTGCATTTCTTAATTTGAATTTTGAATTGCTTAATGGGTGGTATAGGGGTCGAACCTATTTCTGCGAGTTAAAAGCTCGCTGCACAGCCGTTATGCCAACCACCCTAGTTAATTTAAATAAGAAATGAGCAAGTGCGATCGTACATTTAGATCGCAAGCGTTGTTAACACCAACACTAGATATAAATCCACCGGGGAGGTACTGCCCCTCCTATTTCTGTGTTATCAGCACAGCGCCTCGCTTTTCGGCTTCAGGTGGAAAAGAGGAAGATGGAGGAATTGTAGCTTGCTTCCCGTAGGGTACCCCTACAGTTGCCCGTACTCCAAGGTTCAAGCTTGGTTGCCGTCCATTCAGCAGCATCTTCCATTGAAGGGCGTATAATTTTCATGCAAATCACTGAAGAAAAATTAATAGAATGGTTCCAAGAATACTATCAGTCTCATGGTAAGATTCCTGCATTAAATAAAGTTAGAGATAAAAGTATTCCTTGCCCAGTAGCGCATAATACAATTATTAGAAAGTTTGGAAGTTGGAATAATGCTTTGAAAGTTTCTGGCTTACCGTTATTTGTAAAACCCATCCTAGCGAAAGAAGTAATTTGTTGTAACTGTAGGAAATTTTTTTCTAAACAAAGGCATCGCATAAAACAAGGTAAACTTGATTTTTGTTCAAATTCTTGTGCAGCCACTTATAGAAATTTCCATAAGAATCATGGGAATAGACGATCTAAGCTTGAATATTGTCTTGACGAGCAGCTTTCAAAGCTTTATCCAGAGTTGGAAATTCATTTCAATCGAAGAGATGCCATCAATGCAGAGCTTGATATATACATACCCTCCCTAAATTTAGCTTTTGAGTTAAATGGCATTTTCCATTACGAGCCAATTTACGGAGCCGAAAAACTAGCGTCTATTCAAAATAATGATAAACACAAGTTTCAAGCCTGTTTAGAAAATAAAATTGAATTAACTTTTATCAACTCTTCTCAACAAAAAAAATTTAATAAATCTAGCTCTCAAAAATATCTTGATATCATAACCTCCATTATTAATTCAAAGGTATCTGACGGGGCTTGAACCCGCTATGACTGGTTCCACAAACCAGCGCCTCGACCACTTTGGCTTCAGACACCATCAGTGGAATCAATGGGACTTGAACCCATAACCTCCTGCTTGCAAGGCAGGCGCTCTAGCCATTTGAGCTATGACCCCATCAAACAAGTAAAAACTAAAAAGAAACAAAAATAATTAAATTCATTCTTTTGACTTTTGACTTGTTTAGGCGGGAATGGTAGGACTTGAACCCACAACTTTCGAGGTAGAAGCTCGAAGCTCTATTCCATTGAGCTACACTCCCAATATTTGGTAGTCCTGGCAGGAATTGAACCTGCAACCCTTTGCTTGTAGGGCAACTGCTCTACCGTTGAGCTACAGGACTACGCAAGCGAGTGGAGGGACTTGAACCCACGCGCTGAGTATGGCGCACTCAGATGCTACCGATTACATCACACCCGCATCAAGCTGGTAACAGGAATTAAACCTGTAACCTACTGATTACAAGTCAGTTGCTCTGCCAATTGAGCTACACCAGCACTGTTTTGGTGACGGGGGCAGGAGTTGAACCTGCCGATGTTCAGGTTATGAGTCTGACGAGCCACCGTTGCTCTATCCCCGCATATTCACCAATACCCTTGACTGGATTTGAACCAGCAACCTCTTCGTTCTAAGCGAAGCGCCTCTTCCGTTGGGCTACAAGGGCATATCGGGATGGCAGGATTTGAACCTGCGACTCCATGCTCCCAAAGCATGGCTTCTGGCCACTGAATTACATCCCGTTAGTACTCCTGGTGGGAGTCGAACCCACAAGCAAACAGATTTTAAGTTTGCCACCTCTTCCAATTGGGCTACAAGAGCAGAGTTTGGCAGCCCCACCAGGGGTCGAACCTGGAATCTTCGCCTTCAAAGGGCGCTATGTTGCCAATTACACCACAGGGCTTTATTGCCAGGGCAGGGTTTGAACCTGCAACCTCATCGTTCAGAGCGATGCGACTTACCAATTCGTCCACCCGGCAATGAATGGCTGCCTCAGTAGGACTCGAACCTACAATCGCGCGGTTAACAGCCGCTTGCTCTACCATTGAGCTATGAGGCAACGAAGCCCCCCAGGTCGGAATCGAACCGACGACCTCCTGTTCTTCAGACAGGCGCTACTACCAACTGAGCTACCGGGGGATAATATCAATTCAAAATTCAAAATTAAGAAATTCAGATAATACCAGGGTTTGAGGGTTTATATCTGTTGTTTGATGAGAGGAGAATTGGTATGAGGAGGAGAGATGGGTTTTACCCAGTGGACTGGTTTAATTCAACTCGAATCAGCCACTCCATCATCTCTCCCATGTAACGAGAGTGGAGGGATTTGAACCCTCACGTCTTCAGTTTCGTAGACTGAGATGTTATCCAGTTACACCACACTCTCAAAACGGAGAGAACAGGATTTGAACCTGCGACGGATATTAACTACCCGTTTCCTCTTAGCAGGAGGACGCTTTGAGCCACTCAGCCACCTCTCCACAGTGGGTCGAGCAGGATTTGAACCTGCGTGCAAAAAAGAACAGTTTTACAGACTGTCGCCTTCAACCAGACTCGGCCACCGACCCATAATGATTCCCCTGACGGGACTTGAACCCGCAATTTCTGCTTTGAAAGAACAGCGACTTAACCATTCGTCCACAGGGGCATGATTGACGCAGGGACTAGGATTTGAACCCAGAACATCGGATTTGGAGTCACGAGGTGTTGCCGTTACACCATCCCTGCATTTGGTGGCAGTGGCGGGATTTGCACCCGCATATACCAGGGTATGAACCTGGGGCTTTGCTGGTTAAGCTACACTGCGACAGAGGTCAGAGCGGGATTTGAACCCGCGCTAATCGGTTTTGCAGACCAACGCCTTCAACCACTTGGCTACCTGACCATTTGGGAGTCCTGACGAGATTCGCACTCGCAATCTTCAGTTTGAGAAACTGACGGCTTCAACTATTCGCCTACAGGACTACAACCAGGGTGACAGGATTTGAACCCGCAACATTTCCGCAGACAACGGAAAGCTCTAGCCAGTTGAGCTACACCCCGATTTTTTGGAATCTGTGCCTAAACTTTTAGGTTTTTAGGCACAGAATTTTGGTGAACTTGCCCATTTCTTATTTAGTTTTCAAGGTTCAGATAATTGACTTTTAACTGTTAGGAAAACAACCAAAATTCTAGGTAGCAAACCTGTTGTGTATTACGGATGTACTCAGTGGTTTTGATGAGTGCAAATTTAGAGCTTTTTTCGTTTTTTGCCTCTACTACCGATGGTTTGCAAGTAGGAACAGCTTTGTTGACTGGGGACTGTGGTTTATTCCAACGCCTGTCTTTTAATTGTATGTAGAACATGACTTTGACCCTTGAGAAGCTTTGTCTTTGGCTTCACTACATTTATACTACAAAATACTACAAAAGGTGTCAAGGGGTTTCAGAAAAATTTTTTGAAATTGTCTATAAAAGCTTTTGCACTTATATTTGAGCTTGCTAAACCCTCTGAAAAGTCAAACTACAGTTTATGATTGGGTGAATCTTTAAAAGCCTGAAAAGCCTGACGTGACAAACAACTTCCTCAAGCGACAACAGATAATTGGTTTTGTTGCGATCGCCTCTACGATTACAGCTTGTAGTATGACCCCAGAATTGGGTTTGAACAAGCCTTTAAGCAAAATCCCTATTGCACAAGTTCAAGCTCATCCAGCAAAGGGCCAAATTAATGCCCAACTACCGCCAGCCAAAGTAGAAAACCCTACCTTTACAGTCCCAGCTAAATTTCAGGGAAAAACAGTTTATCAGGTGCATCCCAGGAATAACGAGAAGGTTATTGCTCTAGGCATTGATGATGGGCCCTGGCCGAAGACAACCCTAGAAATGCTGGATATCCTGAAGCAAAATGATGTTAAGGTAACATTTTTTTGGGTAGGACAAGCTTTACAAGCAAATCCCGACCTAGCCAAGCGTGAGGTAGCTGAGGGACACGCCATTGGCAACCATACTTGGCATCATTGGTATCGACGAATGGATGAAGCCACAGCTAAGAGTGAAATTGATCGCACAGCCGATCTGATATACAAAACTACAGGAGTCAAAACTGCTCTGTTTCGTCCTCCTGGAGGCTTTTTAAACAACGGACTAGCCGCTTACGCCAAAAGCCAGAAAGACGCTGTAATTATGTGGTCGCTAACTTCAGCCGATACAGATCCTCATGCCAAACCGCAAGCATTTGTCAATAATGTATTGAAAGGTGCAAAACCAGGTTCTATTGTTTTGATGCATGACGGTGGTGGCGATCGCCAAAGAACTGTACAAGCATTGCCACAAATCATCAGTGGACTCAAACAGCAAGGCTACCGATTTGTGACAATTCCCGAATTGTTAAAAATGGCGCAATAAATGGGGAGAAATAATTACTCCCCGAATTTTAGATTTTAAATTTTGGATTTTGGATTATTCAATCTAAAATCCAAAATTAACCCACCCTACTATTTCATTTATTCGCTCATGACAGAAGCACAAGCTTGAGATTCCTGCCAGAGTTTGTGCAAAAAGAACTCAGCGCGATCGCTCATAGTGGTGAAAAACACACCTACAGCATCCTTAGAGCTATCTAATAGCCAAGAACCCCGTAGGGTGACTTCCATATATTCGGCATCGCAGGCAGAGAGGGCAATAATTTCTCCGTCATCCCTTTTTACCTCAGCCTTAAGCACTTCTACTCCTGGCAAATCGATAGGAAGCAAAAAGGAAGCGGTACTGGGTTCAATGCATAAACTTTGCCCAACTCGCAGGGCTAAAATCACTCGCTGCGCTACCCATTCTTCTAGCGACAGAGTGAGACATTCCAAATAAAAACTACTTTCGGTGTAAGTTAATTTCAGCATTCCTTATGCTCTCCTGTTATTCCAGGCTTCCTTGCATATCTATCCAAAACTGTTCGGCAAAAGAAATCGCAGGGTGGATTGGTGCTTTTAGCTTGGTACGCAGTTGCATACCAGCCTCAAACAGGGTGCGATCGCCTTTACGGGAGTTACATCTCTCACAAGCTGTGACTACGTTATCCCAAGTGTGAGAACCGCCTCTTGATCGCGGCATCACATGATCTAGCGTTAGATATTTGCCGCTACCGCAGTATTGGCAAGTGTGATGATCTCGTCGCAACACTTCCCGGCGATTCACTGGCGGAACTTTCCACATCCGCTCATTAGAAGTAACTGTTAAGCGAATGTGTTTTGGCACATCAATTACCAAACTAGGTGAGTGAACTCGCCATCCGCCTTCTGTTGTAAAACCTAGCGGTTGAGCTTTGTCTGTTAGTAACAGCACAATCGCCCGCTTGATATTGATCCGACATAGTGGCAAGTAATTTTGAGAAAACACCACCACAGATTGCTCTAACACTTGCATTGCGTTCGCGCCGCGCATTGAAGATATCGTCACAGCTTAACTCCTTATAAAAAAACCCCCGCTTCAAGTTTTCGGTGAAGCGGGGGTTAGAATTGACCAGAAAATTTTCTGGTCTTATATCGGTACAGTATTCCTTTGTCTGTACCCCCCGCTTTGTTGATCTAGTTCTGGTTTTGCAATCAGCGCACTAATGCTGAGATGTCTAAAGTCATAATTACCCTCTGTGATTTGCCCCTGATTTCGGCTACCATCGCCCATAAATAAATACTCCACTTCCATAGCAGCCGATTCCCAACCGGTTCGGCAATTGGTGGCACACAAAATTGAAGTAGAGATGGGGTAAATGGATTTCACAGAAAATTTCACCTATTGAATATCGCTTTAAACATACTACACTTGTATTACTATCTTGTCTATACCTTTAAGGAGAAATAGTGATGCATACGATCGCTCGCACCCCAACCACCGATATGGAAGTTACCAGCATCCGCCTAGAACGGGAACTAAAAGATAAGCTCAAAGAAATAGCTGGCAATCAGGGATATCAAGCTTTGATCCGAGATATCCTTTGGAATTATGTCCAGCAAAAATCAGGTGAATGGAAGCCTCGATTTTCCCGAACCGACATTCGAGCTAGCATCGCTGCCACAGCTCAGCAAGAAGAACGCTGTGTACTCACAGGTCAACTAATTCAACCCCAAGAACCGATGTTGTTAGGGCTGACCAGGAATGGCGATATGGTTCCTCTGAGTGTCGAAAGTTTGGCTGGATAGTCTTATATTCAGGCAATGCAGCTCAGTTATTTTTGCTAAATAATTGGGCTGCATTCAGTATTTAGCTTGATTTTATCTAAGAAATAAAACTTATTGTTAAGAATGTTCAAATTAAGAGAAAAATAAAATTTTACAAAATATTTAAAATAGCTCCAGTATTTTTACGGTTATATTTTAGTGATTTTCCCTGAGATTCCAGAGAAATTACGGTTTATGTATACTTACAGACAGGATATTCTAAGTCACAGTTAGTTAATTATCTCAATATTAATAAGATAAACCAGCCAAAATAATCAGGCTGGGACATTTTAGAATATCCTAAGTGTCTCACTACCTATGTAGCAATTTGCTTAATATAACGAGAACTTGGCCATCTTCTATAGAAAAGGGCTATAACAGGTGAGAGAAAGTATTCATACAAGAATTGTCAATTATCAAGGTGGAGCAACACAACTAACGGTGAAGAATATGCCAACCAGTTGGGTGCAAAAACAATGGAGTTATTATCTGAGGGCGTGCCAAGAATGAAAAAGCCTTTATCGTCGCCGCCACATTATGTAGATGACATAGATCGACTACAACCTTACCAAGTCAAGCTGATGCAGCATCAGGAAGAACCTGCCCACAAGTTGGTAGAAAAGATTAACCAAATCATTGCCAATAGCTCCACTACGGCCTTGATGCTGCATGATATTGCCAAATTGCTAGGAGTTGTCTTTCAAGTAGATTGCTGCTGCTTAGTTTCAATAACGGGTGAGACATCCGACGAAGCGATTACTAGTAATTGGTGTGCTGATGAATATCTAGCGTTACCACAACAAGAACAGATGTTTTCGATGGAACAGTTGCTTATGCACTCGCCAGTGCTGCAATGTGCTGCTGAACCATTGACTATTGAAGATATTTCCATCATTCAGAACAGTCTGGTAATTGGGTGTCAATATTTGCCACTACCGATAAAAGCAGTTTTGGCAATTCCCACCCGGTTTGGTGACAATAATAATGGCGTGATTAATCTGATAAAATTCCAACCCTATGATTGGAGTGAATCAGAAAAACAACTGCTAAAACAGGTGGAATCGGCTTGCGCGATCGCTTTTTCTCGCGTAGCACAAGCCCAACTAATTGCTCATCAACAAGAGTATCTGCAAAAGAGCAATCAGTATCAAAGCTTGATCAAGCAACTAACATTACTGAACCGTAGCAACTTGGAGCTTAACCAAATGCTCCAGTTAGTTATCGCCTCTACTGCCGAATCTCTACAGGCAGATCGGGGTTTGCTTATATTACTAAAATATACAGACCCACTATTTAGAACTCAAGCTAAAAAACAAATTCCGAAAGCGAAGGCTAGAGTGGTTGGTGAATGGGCTAAGGAAACACAAATTTCTCGCACTACTAAACCAGATACCTTAGAAGATGAGTCTTTCTTGCTTTCAGAGTGTGGTTTATGCCAGCGTGCCTTCATAGATTCTGCTAAACCAGTAATCTTTGATAATTACACAGAGCAAAATGATACTTCCTCATCTGCTGCATTATTTGCAGTAGAGCAATTCCCTGCGGTCTTATTAGTACCATTAGAGAACCAAGGTAAAATTTTAGGATTCTTGGTGCTACAGCAAGCTGTAACTCGCGGTTGGCAAGCAGCAGAATTAAATCTTGTGGAACTGGTTTGTGCTCAAGTAAGTAATGCCATAATTCAGTCACAGACATTGCGCCAAGTGCAAACTTTGGTAGATGAGCGGACAGCGAAACTACAGAGTAGTCTGGAACTCCAGGCAAAGTTGCATGAAAGAACCCGGCAGTATGTAGAGCAACTACAGAAACTCAATGAACTCAAAGATGAATTCTTGAGCAACATGAGCGATCGCTTACGCTATCCTTTGACAAACATGCTGATGTCAATTCGGAACTTACGTTTGCCAGGAATTGCGCCAGAGCGTCAGGTTCGATACATGGATATCTTAGAGCAGGAATGTACAAAAGAAATTAACTTGATTAATGACTTGTTAACACTCCAGAAACTAGAGTCGTCTCACGAAGCCCCGCAATTAGAATCTATAGATTTAAATACTAGAATTCAGAATATAGCAGCATCTTTCGAGAAAAAACTCGCAGAGAAAGGATTAAAGATTTCTATAGATTTACCAGAGGAATCACTAAAACTGCAAACGGAACTGGAGAGTTTTGACCGCATCCTGCAAGAATTGTTAACAAATGCCTGTAAATATTCAGAGCATGATACCATTGTCCACCTGAAAGCCTCTCACCAAGTTGATCGACAAATTGATCAAGTTATCATGAAGGTGACGAATACAGGGCATGCCATCTCTCAAGAAGAAGCGACTTATATCTTTGACAAGTTCCGTCGCGGAAAAGGGCGCTGGACTCCAGGGACTGGCTTGGGACTTGCTTTAGTCAAGTCTTTAGTGCAGCATTTGAATGGAGCGATCGCAGTTGAAAGTCTCCCAATTTCGGATTCTGAACAGAGCGAAATTTGCTTCACCCTAACTCTGCCCCAATTTTCTGACGAAAGCAAATCATAATCCTGAAAGTGACTAAACAACAGAACACAACAGAGAACCTTGATTTCCAGTCTCCTAGTGATGACATCAACCTCGAAGGGGATTTGACTGCTGATGCAGTCGTGGCAGCTAAGGTAGAAGTTCAAATTGAGAAAATAGCAGAGCGACAGCGACAAATCACCGCCAAAGTCCAAATTCCCCAACCAGTAGAACAAATCTGGAAGGTTCTGACAGATTATGAAGCCTTACCTGACTTTCTCCCCAACCTCGCCAAAAGTCGTCTAATCGAGCATCCTAATGGTGGTATTCGACTAGAGCAAGTAGGCTCCCAGCGCTTACTAAGTTTCAATTTTAGTGCGCGGGTAGTTCTGGATTTGGAAGAATACTTTCCCAAGGAAATTAACTTCCGCATGGTGGAGGGAGATTTTAAAGGCTTTTCTGGTAGCTGGTGCTTAGAGCCTTATTCTTTCGGTGAGTATGTCGGAACAAATCTATGCTACACAATTCAAGTTTGGCCTAAACTCACTATGCCAGTGGGAATCATTGAAAACCGACTGAGCAAAGATTTACAGTTAAATCTTCTCGCTATTCACCAACGTGTAGAAGAGTTAGCCAGCAAAGAACCTTATGTATAGTTAAATCATCATCCAGTCTTTTCTCTGGATGATGATTTAATTTATACATTTCTCGCAAAAAGTATTTTTGCTTTTTGATTGTTTTTAAGTACCCCCAGGGGAATTCGAATCCCCGTTACCTCCGTGAAAGGGAGGTGTCCTAGGCCTCTAGACGATGGGGGCATCGGACTCAGACCTTTTATAAGGTAACTAATTTCTTAGCCTTTGTCAATAGCTTTTGCCAAAAAAAGTTTGTGGCGGCTAAACTGGGTGGAGGCAAGAGCTTGAAGAGGATAGAAATACATGGAGATACCAAAAGAATTCTGTAGATACTTTTGTGGCAAGCCGCAGGGTTCATCAGCGTCCGGCATTGGGAATTTAAAGAGACGCTTAAATAGAAAAGCTAAATTCAGCAATGGCAGAGGGTATGATGTTGTACCGTGTAAAGTTAATATCTACGGTTTTTTATAAAAGATTTTGAAATAAATCGCTCAAAATCTCCAACATGGAAGCATCTTTTGAAATTACCTTACAGATGGCGATCGCCGTCCTTGCAGGCATTAGCGCTCAAGTGCTGGCTGCATACTTTCGGATACCCAGCATCGTTTTGTTATTGTTGTTGGGCATTCTCTTTGGTTCTGATGGCATCGGGCTGTTGCATCCCCATTTACTAGGCACTGGACTAGAAGTTATTGTTGCCCTAGCAACGGCAATCATTTTGTTTGAAGGCGGACTTAACTTGGATCTGCGAGAGTTAGGTAGAGTTTCAGTTAGCCTGCAATTGCTCGTCACTCTAGGAACACTGATCACATTGGTTGGTGGAAGTATGGCTGCTCACTGGCTGGGTGAATTCCCCTGGAAGATAGCTTTTCTCTATGCTTCTATTGTTGTGGTAACAGGCCCAACTGTTGTTGGGCCGTTGCTCAAACAAATCAATGTAGATCGGCAAGTAGCAACACTCTTGGAAGGAGAAGGGGTTTTAATTGACCCTGTAGGGGCTATCCTCGCCTTCGTCGTCCTTGACACGATTTTAAACGGCGATGCTGACCCCATTAATGCGATCGTCGGTTTGTTGATACGTCTGGGTGTTGGTGCAGCAATTGGTGGTGCTGGCGGTTATCTGATGAGTTTGATTTTCAAACGCGCCAGTTTTCTGTCATTCGAGCTAAAAAACTTAGTGGTATTGGCGATACTTTGGAGCCTATTTACCTTATCGCAAATAATCCGCAGTGAATCGGGAGTAATGACAACGGTAGTTGCAGGAGCAGTTTTTGCTAACTCCTCAGTCCCAGAAGAACGCCTGTTAAGGAGCTTTAAGGGTCAGCTGACAATTCTCAGCGTCTCGGTGCTGTTCATCTTATTAGCTGCTGATTTATCTATTGCCAGTGTGTTGGCTTTGGGTTGGGGTAGTTTATTCACTGTTTTGGTATTAATGTTTGTCGTTCGCCCAATTAATATCCTCTTGTGTACCTGGAACAGTGACTTAAACTGGAGACAAAAACTGTTTTTAAGCTGGGTTGCTCCTAGAGGAATTGTTGCTGCCTCTGTTGCTTCTTTTTTTGCAATTTCGCTGACACAGCGAGGCATTAACGGCGGTGATTCCATCAAAGCTTTAGTTTTCTTGACAATTATCATGACTGTTGTCTGCCAAGGACTAACAGCTGGCTGGGTTGCTAAATGGCTGCAAATCACTTCCAAAGACGTAACTGGGGCGGTGATTGTAGGTTGTAATCCGTTAAGTCTTTTGATTGCCCGCTTCTTTCAAGAACGGGGGGAAAACGTGGTCATGATTGATACTGACCCTGAATGTCTTGTACAAGCCGAGGCGCAAAATCTGCGGGTGATTGCTAGCAGTGGGCTAGATGCTGCTGTTTTGGAAGAGGCAGGACTTGCCTCTATCGGTACTTTTTTGGCTATGACTAGTAATGGCGAGGTGAATTTTGTTTTGGCTCAACGAGCAGCTGAGGAATTTAAGCCGCCGCGCGTCTTAGCTGTTTTCCCCCGCGATCCGCAAGCGAATATTTCGGTTAGTAATAAAGTTAATCAAGCTTTTATCCCAGATTTAGCAATTAAAACTTGGAATGAATATTTGAATGATGGGCGCGTCAAGCTAGGGACAACTACGCTAGATGAGTTGGAGTTTTCTACTCAATGCGATCGCATCCAAGAAAAAATTCGGACTGGAGTATTAATACCGCTATTGATAGAACGAGAAGAACGCTTACAGGTAATGCCAGCTAACCAAGAGTGGGAAATTGGCGATCGCATTATTTACCTGTTGCATGACCCCAGACCTAGCCTTTTAAAACGCTTATCTGGTGCTACCCAATCCACTCCCCTCGCTCTAGAAAAGCTACCAGAGGTTGAAGACCTATCCCTTTCCCAATTACCTCAATTGTCAGCTAGTGAGGCTCCTGGGGGATGAGGCAGGGGAGGCAGGGGAGGCAGGGGAGGCAGGGGAGCAGGGAGCAGGGGAGAAAATGCTGTAATTTCCACGCAATAGGGATTTTAAAGCAAATAAATTTATTTCAAGATGGATAGCACAAGAAATAATGCGTCCAAGATCAAGCCCATAAATAAATTTAGAGCCTTCTTCCTCTGCCCCCTGCCCCCTTTCCTCTTTATTAGCTTTGGGAAGGAATAAATTCGCTTCCTGGTGATTGTTGCGAATTATCAATTTCTGGTCTGGGCGTTTCTTGATACACTTCCCATTCTTGCCACAGTAAAGCAGATAAATGCACTATGGCAAGAATTAGGGTCGCCACCGAAATCAGATAACTGTGAATTGTGTAAAGGTGTTGGATAGTAGTTGTGTTAATGGCTCCACCGCCAGTTAGGATTTCGCGGAGTTGCCCACCAATAAAAGGAATGGCTTCGATGGTTCCTAGTTCAATGTTAAAACGCCAGTATCCCTCCTGAGTCCAATCTAGAATCATCGCTGTCCAATTCAGTGCGATCGCACTTAGGGTCAACAAAATCCCACTAATCCAAGCAGCCAACCAACTCTTGCGAAATTGCCGACCTAAAAACATCACTACAATTTGAATCAGAGCGATCGCAATTACCGCGTTACCAGCAATATCATGCGCTCTCCAAAACAACCACCCGTATGGCAGTTGTGTATTAATCATCTTCAATGAGTTATAAGCTCCGCCTGCTGTTGGTTCATAGTAAAAAGACAGCAGAACTCCGGTAGAGATATAAATTAAGCAAAAAGTCAGAATCACGACCGATATTATCGTTGCTACTCGTCGCAGAATCCTATCGAACTGGGTGCTTTGCATAGTTCACCCCTCCTGTTCTTAAGTAAGTATTTATTACTATTACAATTTTAGCTAATAAATATTAATAAATGTTGCACTACTCAAATTTTTAAATTAAATATATTAAACAATTCTTGATGAGCTAACTAGCTTGCCTCAAACTCAAGTCTGAGGCTAATAGCCCAAGTCCACTCAAGTGGACTGAAATTGTTTACTAGTTATTTTTATACATAGCCTAGCAATGAATTACTAGGCGATTGTTGGGACTAGCATCAGATATCAGTTAAATCAAATATTGCGCCCAAGTTTTTAAGGGTTCTGCGGAACCATACCAAATCCCGGGACTTCTGGGAGAATGCCTCACACCTTCAATCACCAGATTTTCTGCCCCTTCCAGGTGAGCAGCTTCAATGGGTGTGATTCCATCTCCCCAAGTGTTGCCCTTACCACAAGTTAATTGGTAACTATTGTAAGCTAACCAACTACCGCGTCGCCTTTGTCCAAAGATAGTTTTGCCAGCCACACAAACGTAATTAACGTTTTTGTAAAAAGCTCCTGGGTAGTTATTGGTGACAAAATCTAGATTAGAGCGCGTCCAGCGTTCTTGACTAATATGGGGTGTACCCAAGGTGATGAGAGTAGCAATCAGTGGATGACCTTCCCAGAGAGATGGTTTGACATTACCGCGCCCTAAATAAGGCTTTTCTCCCATGTAGATGCGGGATATCCAACCTCCTGCTGAGTGAGCAATTAAGTTAATTTGAGTAGCATTATGTTGCTCTAATGTCTGCTTGATTGTAAGATCAAGTTGTTGCAAAATTGGCGTTACAGGTCTTCCTCCAATAGTGGGTAGCCAGTCACGCCGTCGCAGTGGTACTGTAACAGTTGGAAAATCTAACTGTTGTAGGGATTGTTCTAGTTGGTGGTAAGCGATCGCGCTTTCTAGATATCCAGGTACAATAACTGTTGGTAACGGCATTTTAAATTTTGGATGCAATGTATTGATAAGGGTTTGAACTTTTTTGACGAAGAAGTAGTCAAAAGTTAGAATTGCGATCACACAACTGACTCTTTTTATAAAAACCCAAATAGCTTTGGTGGGGTTAGGGCTAAAATTTCAGTAAAATTGTACAATTTGCAACAGATTTAGGGACTGCTGATGTGGTAGTATTTTCACATAGGGGCTAGTCATAGGATTAAGTAAGTGTGGCATCTGTTACAGAAGTGTAGTTGAGTAGAAAACAGGAGAAAAAACAAAGCAACTTCAAGAGATGTTGTTATCTGCTCAAACTTGCTTTCAGTTAAACTTTAATAAATATCCGAGATATTAATTCTAATTGTGTGCGTCATAACAATAAGAAAAGAAATCAAAAGTAGTAGTTTTTAAAATATTTCTTTAGCAAGCTCAAATTGGAACACATGATACAGCGTCATTGATCGATTAAAAACTTGAATAAATGGCAATTTTGGCGTTTTTATTGCCAGGATATGAAGTTATTATTTCTTTAGTGGGATGCATATCTCGCAATATCTTGCAAGATAATCAAAAAGATAAAACGCTAGTCAACTGCAACTGAGTAGAGTGAACGATAACAGCTATGTCTTACGTCTCCCTGTTTAGAAATATACCAGAACTTTTAAGCCAGCCAATTGGGATAGCAGCTATAGCTTCTCTTGGCATCCACGGTGCGATCGCGATGATTGTGCCATTGATGCCTATGGATTCTAGCAAACCCAAAGATACAGCATCATCAAAAACCGTCGGACTTTTGGAATTGAGCCAAGCCGACCAAAGCCGTTTGCCACAAAGCACACCCCAAGTTGGTTTACAGCAACTTCCTCCAATAGCGCCACTTTCTGCCCCCAACTTTAGCGCCCAAACTCTATTGCCCCCAGTGGCACCAGCGCCATCCAGTCAGCTAGTACTGCCTCCGCTACCCGCATCATCGAATAACTATCGAGTTTCCTCCTTACCTACAAGGCAGTCTTTGCGAATGATTCCTAGTGGGAATTTGGGATTTGACGCCTCTAAATTTGATAGTTCTAAATTCAATAACAGCCCTAAATTTTCTCGATCAGTTCCTAGTGTAAATGTCAGTAATACCAAATACGAAGCACCTGTGCCGTTGGGTGTAAATAGATTACCAGAATTGCAATCGCAGAAAATAGCTGATGATAGTCTGCAAAAACCGTTGGGTGTCAATAGATTGCCACAATTGCAGTCGCAGCAAATACCTGATGATATTCTGCGGAGTGCTCAATCTCCAAACTTATCTGATACTAACCCCATTACAACAGCACAATTGGCGCAATCGGTTAATAATGCGTCTAGAATTGCTCAAAACCCGTTGATAACTTCTTTAAAACAAGCTCCAAGGGCTGGGGATAGCTTAACTTTAATGAGGGGAACCGCGTCACAAGCACCCGATTTATCTGCCAAAGGAACTCAACTGGCCATAGCACAGCTAGACTCCTACGCAAACCTGAGAAAAGAAGTCCAGCAACAATACCCCAATGCTGAACAAAAACCAGTCATCCGCCAAACATTACCCACCAAGAAGCCGAATCTTGAAGGTGCTGTTTTGGGTGTATTAGTGGTAGATCCTGATGGTAAAGTCTTAGATATCAAGTTTCAAGACAAGTTAGTTTCCCCGGAATTGAAATCAGAAGCAAGAGAATACTTTAACAAGCAATCCCCCAAGGGAGATAAACGGATTAGTTCCTATCCATTTAACCTAAGTTTCCAAAACAATATTAGCAATACTACTGGGGCTACTCAATTATCTGCACCGGGAATCAATAACAATCAGCTTACCCCCAAACCATTTCCTGAATTGCGAATCAGAAATAATCAACCTGGTTCCTCATCTACAGGTATTCTTAAACCATTAACTGCACCAGAAGTTAATGGCAATCAGCCTAAGTTCTCACCAACATCTGCTCCCAAACCATTATCTGAACTACGAATCAGAAATAACCAGCCTGCATCCTTTTCAACAGGCACTCTTAAACCATTATCTGCAACGGGAGACAATAGCAATCAACCTACAACTTCACCAGCAATTACTTCTAAACCATTCCCTGAACTGCAAATTAAAAATAACCAGCTTACGCCTTCATCGGCGGCTACTACTTCCGAATCATTATTGCTGCCAAGAGTCAATAAGAGTCAGCTGACACCCTCTACCGAATCAGATGGAAAATTAGTAGAACGGTTGCGTGAGTTGAAGGAAAAAAGAGAAAAGTCTAATCCAGAAAAATAATCGCCAGATAGCTATTTGAAAGCTGGTGCTTTCTAATCATTGGCATTGTTACCTTTTATTCAGCCCATCCCAAGTAATAAAGTGCGGGATAGGCTGATTTTTATTGGCAACTAAACTGAAGCGGATTCGGGAACATTCTTTACCAGCCTTGTTCTGCATTCTGAAAAACGTAACCAGCTACCTCCAGAATCTCCTCAGAACTCAACTTGCCTCTGAAGGCAGGCATGGCATTTTTCCCATTTTGCACTTGGTGGATAATCGCCTCGATTGAGTCGCTATCATAATTTTCTAAGTACTTTAACAATGCTTCCTTTTTCAAAGTTTTCTGGCTAATAAGGATATTACCGCCACCTATATGGCAAGAAGCACAGTTAGCCTCGAAAATTTTAGCACCGTTAGATATTTCGGCAGCTAGTGCTGGACTAATGAATATCAAGTTGAATAGAGCGATCGCCAACAGTAGAATTAATAAAAGTATTCTCAACAGAATTTCCTCGCAACAAGCCTCCAGCAAGAGTATAAACGCGATTAATGCCTGATTAAGTCAAGTTTGATCAAAATTGGCGGTAACGAGTTTACCCCTCTATTGCCACAGGTTACTTAGCATCTTAAGGGAGGATAAGACTCGTTACCACCATTTATCCATTGTATGCGTCACTCTAGGAGTGTGATGTGTTGCTATGAGCTAATTTCAGAGAATAAAAGCTCAGAAAATCATCTCGTGTGAATGAGGATGTTTCTAGCCTTGGACAGTGATTGTACCAACCATGCCAGCACCACGGTGGGGTTCGCAGTAGAAGGTGTAGTCACCAGCAGGTGCGTCTGCGGGGAAGGTGGTTGTTTCTTTTTGACCAGCACTCATCAGCAAATTCTTATGAGACAGAGATTTTGCTAAAGCGGCATCCTTGGCGGGGTTTTTGGCAGCATCAAACACAACATTATGGGGAGGAACTTTATTGTTGACCCATTCAATTGTGTCACCTGGTTTAATTGTCAGCTTTTTCGGTTCAAATGCCAGCATTCCTTTATCGCTACCCAATTTCACCTTGTAGGTTTCAGCCGAAGCACTGGGAGTAAAAACAGCAAAGCTGCTAACAACTAAAAGGATTGTCAACACAGCTAAACTAAGACGTCTCCAGCTTGCCGAGATCAATTTCATGGCTCTCTCCTAAGAAACAATTTTTTTTTCCTTTCTCATTTTAAATAAAATCAACGCCAAAGTATGACAATCTGTCATAGATACAATTTTTTTTTCAAAATAGGGAGCAATTTATTGCAAAAAGTTGGGCAATCAGTAATAAATACTAGACTGCCATAGCCCAAAAAGCCTGTGAATAAAGGCAAACGGTAAAATAAAAGATTTTTATTTTTCTTTAGGAAGATTTTGACTTTTGAAGAATTTTTTGTGACCCAAACAAGAATATTTTGTGCTGCTGCAAGAACGAAAGCAGCTAAACTTTGGTGAAAACTGGGGAATGGGGAATGGGGAATAAGGAATGCCATACCCTATGCCCTATGCCCTATGCCCCAATGACTCAGCACTAATTCCAGGATTTAGTAATAGATTTTTCCACCTCCCCACTTAGTGCCGACGATTTTGGGTTGTAAAAGAATATGACCGGCGACCGCCTCCAAGTCATCATCTGTCAGATTTCGCATTGCTGTGAAAATATCTGCACTTTTGATACTAGGGTGGATTTCGGAAATCTCTTCTTCTCCGTCGTAAGTAGTGGGATTTTTCAGATAATCCACCAAGCCTTCAATGTTATTACGGTTGGGTGTTGCCAGTGCCAGGTCTTCTGGAGTGAGTCCTACGTTCTGATTTGTTTTGGTAACTCCCCCAGCATGACATTGGGCGCAAGCGTAATTAAATAAGCGTTTGCCTTCTTTGACTTGTTTAAGGCTAAGTACGACAGTATCACCCTGAGCATTTAATGGCACTGTCCGGGTAGCTTTGTCGAGTTCCACTGCTGTCGCGCTACCAACAAGCAACTGAAACGAGAGTAAAACAGTAGCCACAACAACGCCAATTAGTCTTCTAAACATGTTTCCCCTTAAAGATTTTGACGCTCAACACAGCTAAGAAAGCGATTCTCAATCTCCAAGCTGCTAATTGCTAATGACTCTTTGTTTTTTATCATTAGTTATCAGTGATTAGCCAAAGTCCGAGATAACCCTTCAGGTATCCTCGCGATCATCGTCCATCGAGTCGCTAGTACCTTTTGGGCCTATTTCAGACGATATTTGGGAAATAATTGCCTTTGCATCTTCTAACGCCAAACGAGTCTTTTGGTGTTTGTAAGGAATTCCCAGTTGGTTGCACAGAGAAAACACTTTTTCTACAGGAACGCTGTAGTCGGCTGCTATCTCTGCGATTGATAGGTCTGCAAAACCCATAATGCTTGTTAACTGATAGATAGAGATTGAGTCGCTGTAATACCAATATCACGTTAGGAGTGCAATTTGTTGCCCAAAATACTGTTTGGGAATCGGGAAGGGGAGTGGGGGGAGCAGAGGGAGCAGGGAGAGCAGGGGAAGAACTTTTAACTCTTAATTAATTACATTTAGGAAAATTAACGAAAAACTGCTGCATCATGAAGATGAAAGGGGCATGAACTATGCTATGGGCAATCATCCTTTGCCCAAATCCGTTCGTCTTTGAAAAGTCGCTACTGCTAACAAAAATGTGTACCTATCACGGTGTAGCGTAGTTAACTACCGCCAATAATAGACCTCTTGCATAAATCAAAAATAAAGAACCCCACCCCGCATTTGCTGAGGCAAACGCTCCCCTCCCGAAGAGCCTACGGTGTATACACAAGTCTGAAATAGTTGAAAAACCCAAGGTTTTACCCCACCCTAACCCTCCCTTTATAAAGGGGAGCCACTGCGTTGGGCGGGCAATGCCCGACTTGAAGCATGTGGCGTGAGGGAACTAGATTTCTTCTTTCCCCCCTTAATAAGGGGGGATTAAGGGGGGTTATTAGACTTGTGTGTACACCGTAGCCCGAAGAGCGGGGAGGGGTTGGGGGTGGGGTGTTAGGGACTTTTGCAAGAGGTCTAATGACGATCGCGATCGCCAATCCCAAAAAATTAAGTAATCTTTTCTTGACCACAGACAAATAACAGTCTCTCTTATTACTTGTACCTTGTGTTATTAAGGAGTGATATTTTACTTATTTGAAATTTTGGTTGAAAATTGCAAGCTAAAATAACAAAAACTTATCAAAAATGCTGATGGAAGCATACTGATCTCAACAACTGGATTTATGTCAGGATGTTTTACTCATAAACATACATTATGGATTTTGTTCAGGTTGAAACAACTGCATCACGGACTCTAGAAATTCCCCAGATTGCCTTACCGCCTACAGCACTTTCTCCAACCTCTCGAATTCCCAAGGATGCGATTCGCACTAGTTTAAAAGCCTCCACTACAGATTCTGTCTTAGCAGCGATTTACTCCCTTGGAACTGGCGGAATTTTACTCAGCAATTTTTTGGTGGAATTGGGTGCTAGTCCAGTGGTATTTGGGATGCTTTGCTCTATCCCCATGTTGGTCAATCTTATTCAGCCGTTGGGTGCTTACTTGTCTGAACGTAGTACTAGCCGCTTTCAATATTCTCTTCGGACACACGGAATTGGTCGGCTGCTATGGCTGGTTCTAGTAATCAGTATTATCGGCCTCAACTTGGGGGTGATTAATACTCACCAGTTAGTGATATTGACACTCTTGATTGTTCTATTCAGCAATCTTTTGGGAGGACTAGGAGCGGCATCATGGCTAAGTTGGGTAGCAATGATAGTTCCCCGGCAATTACGAGGCAGGTATTTTGGGATACGCAATAGTGCTGCTAGTCTCACCAATTTGGTTTGCGTACCAATAGCCGGTCTAGTTGTATCACATTGGTATGGTGGAAGTATTCAAGGCTATGGGGTGGTTCTGCTGATAGGTATAGTGTTTGGGATTATGGGATTGGGCTGTCAATATTTCCAGGTGGATATGAATCCGCGATCGCAAAACACTTATTATGGCAAGTTACCTCAAACAAATGAGATTGAACAAGAGGCAAAGGAGCAGGGAGTAGAGAGCAAGGGGGATAATTCAGATGAGGATTTGGCCCCCCCTGTTGCGCCAGCTTCTAGCATCTGGAAAAACTCTAACTTTTTGAAATTTCTGCTGTATTTCAGCTTCTGGGCGCTTGCTGTTAATATCAGCAGTCCTTTTTTCAACCTCTATATGCTCGACACGCTCGATTTAGACGTGAGCTATGTGACTATCTACAATAGCCTTCAAGCGGCGGCGACTCTGGTGATGCTCATCGTGTGGGGCAAATTAGCAGACAAGATAGGCAATCGTCCCATCCTGATCTGTATTGGGATTTTAGTTGCAGCCACACCACTGCTTTGGCTGGGGATTGGTGCTGATCGCCTTGACATTTGGTTGTGGTTACCCCTGTTACACATCTTGGCTGGAGGTACTTGGGCGGCGATTGACTTGTGTAACAACAATATACAGTTAGCGATCGCACCAGTTAAAAATCAGTCTATCTATTTTGCGATCGCAGCTGCCGTTGCTGGAGGGAGTGGTGCTTTAGGCACAACTATAGGCAGCTTCATCATCCAATTTGCTCAGTTTGGAGGCTTACTGGGGTTGTTCGCCCTCTCTAGTCTATTTCGACTAGCAGCCCTTGTTCCATTGCTTTTTGTCAAAGAGCCGGAGAGAGCATGAGGAGGATAGGGGGATAAGGTAGCATTTTCTCCCTCTGCTCCCCCTGCTCCCCTTGCTCCCCCTGCTTTATTCGGCGGCAGTAGAAGTCAAGGACATTGTTTCCCACAACACCATCTGAGGTGTTGTTAGTACAGGCTGGTGTAGGGCAATCAGCTGGGCTAGGGTGTTCTTTAATTGGGTACGGGGTACGATATCATCAACAAAACCGTGCAGGAGTAAATCTTCAGCAGTCTGAAAATCATCGGGTAGTTTTTCCCGCAGGGTTTGCTCAATCACTCGCCGACCGGCAAAACCAATGGTTGCCTTGGGTTCTGCCAAAATGATATCGCCTAACATCGCAAAGCTAGCGGTAACGCCGCCTGTTGTGGGATTGGTTAAAACAGGAATATATAATAATCGCGCATCTTTATGGCGCTGTAGGGCTGCG
Organism: Nostoc sp. ChiVER01; assembly: GCF_034531155.1. Classification (NCBI taxonomy): domain Bacteria; kingdom Bacillati; phylum Cyanobacteriota; class Cyanophyceae; order Nostocales; family Nostocaceae; genus Nostoc; species Nostoc sp. ChiVER01. Next base: position 213,449 of record NZ_JAVRBS010000002.1, read on the forward strand.
GAGATTTTCGCCATCTGCATCAGGGAGAGCATTCCTTCTTGCATTCTCGCGCCACCAGAAGTGCAGACGATAACCACAGGATAGCGTCGTTGAGTGGCTTGCTCAATCATGCGGGTGAGTCTTTCTCCCACGACTGAACCCATGCTACCACCCATGAAGCGGAAGTCCATAACCCCAAGGGCAATGGGCAAACCATTGATTTGACCTAAACCAGTTTTAACCGCGTCTATTAAGCCAATTTTTTCCTGCATTTCCCGCAGGCGATCGCTGTAGGGTTTGCGATCGCGAAATTCGAGCGGATCGGTTGGACGCAAATGCTCGTCTAGCGGTTTCCAGGTATTATGATCTATCAATTGACGGATGCGCTCATCGCTGTCTACCCGATTGTGATGACCACATTCAGTACAAACCATCTGGTTGGCTTTCAGGTCTTTTGTATATGCCAACACACTGCACTTAGAACATTTATGCCATAGTCCATCAGCAATTTCGCGTTCTTGGCGTTCGAGGCTGGTAGATCCTGACTTCCGTCGATTTGCAAACCAATCAAATAGAGACTTTAAACCGCGTGATTCTTCGTTGTTAGCCATTTTTTATTTTATTTTAAGTGGGTATGAGGTCGAAAACATGCCAAGCCGTATCGAATTATCCTTAGCCTTTCGTCATTTGTCTTTATTAATGACTAATAGCTACATCGTCAAAGTAAGCTTTTAAGCAATTCAGACTTTAATTTTCATCTTTGGTTGCCAGCTTAACGAAAATACTTATGCCAATACAAGTCCTTGCTCTTTTTTCAGCAGACTTAATTATATGGACATACTGACAAAGCCATGAGAATACCAACCTCCAAATAAGATGCTTTCCCCCTCCTACCCAAATCAATGATTTGTATTGCTAGGTTATGACCAATCAGCATCTGTTGCACTAGTTGTGATTGCCAACGGTTAATCGTCGTTAACGGATTACGGAAGTCCCCACCTTCTCTGCAAGACGCTAACGCGAACAATGTATTCATAAGGTGGAGATTATGAGCGGCTGATGACGATTGCATCTAGGATATATAAGGAATACCGATTTCTCGGATATTATAGTTAGTGTCTTGACCATCAATGCCACAAGCGAAAACCAAGCCTACAGGTATGTGTTGCAAGAAAACCCTTCCCTACGGGACGCTACGCGTAGCTTGCTTCTCCGAAAGAGTAGGGCAGAGCTATGGGTAAAAGATTTGAGTCTTGGGAATCAGAATTTCTGCCTTTGGACGGATGTTAGACCAATAGAACTACGGAGTTCTCTTGGGTATTCCCGATGAATTGGAAGAACTACATCTGTCTAGACAGGCGGGTAGTTAATAAGGGTAATACAAGTCACAAGCTGAATATTATCAAAATATCAAGGGTAGATGGGGTAATGCTGGTTACAGTCACGAATTATAAATATTTATTATGAATGGGCATTGGGCATTGAGAAAAGGACTTGGGGACAAGGAGAATTGGGGACAATGGGAAACACTTGTTGCAAGTTCTGATTTAAGTCCCCTTGTCCCCTTGTCCCCTTGTCTCCCGTGCCCCCTGCTCCCCTGCCTCTTCCCCACCCAGTTCAAGATGCTGCGAAGAATAACCGCAGGTAGCTAGACAAAAGGGCTTCGCCGCTAAATAGAGTAATTACAGATCCCAAAGCCAGAAAAGGGCCAAAAGGCATCTTTTGTCCTAATTTTGGTAGCGATGTCTCTTGACTCGCGGCTTTGCGTCTACGCATAATAATGACACTGCTGCCAATTAACGCTCCTAGCACACAAGCAATAAAACTAGCTAAGAGCAAATATTTCCAGCCTAACCAGGCTCCCATCATAGCTGCTAACTTGGCATCACCTGCACCCATTGCAGTTTTACCAAAGGCAATTGAACCCAATAGAGCGATCGCATCAAATAACCATAAGCCCAATACTGCACCGACTATTGCCATCATCAGGTGATTTACCAATGCCACGAAACTATCCTCTGGTAAAAAACCAACCACCATTTGAAACAAAATCCCCACCACCAAACCCGACTGAGTAAGTGGATTGGGTAAGGTCATTGTATCTAGGTCGATAAGCGATAGTGCCAATAACCAGCTACAAAAAGCCCAATAGCCTATTGTTAAAGTCGAAAGTTGGAATACCAAAAAAACTAATAAAAAAATTATGCCCGTTACCCCTTCTACCACAGGATAACGGACAGAAATTTTGCTTTTGCAGTATCGACAGCGCCCTCTTAACGAAATCCAACCAAATACTGGTACATTGTCGTAAGCTTTTAGCTGGTTTAAGCATTTAGGACAACGAGAGGGCGGCCAAAGAATTGACAACCCAGCAGGTAGCCGATAAACAATAACGTTGATAAAACTGCCAATAGATGCACCTAAAGCAAAGACCATTACACTCGCCAAAATGGCGAACAAAATGTCCATACAATCATTTGTCCTTTGTCATTTGTCCTGTGTCATTTGTCGTTTATCTTTTGTCCTTTGTCGAGAACTAATGACCAATGACCAATGTACAGACAAGGGTTAATCGCGTCTCTACTGACCAATAACTAATACATGTGCGATTCTATTTGACTCAAGGGGACAAAACATTCTTGAGGTAAAAGAACTGGTTGGTTAGTGAAAATAACCTTACCTCGATGAGTCACACGATTAATTGCTACACCGGAAGGTTGCCCAGCTATTTCGGGATGTACTTCACAGTGAGTATAGTATATCTGCCCGGCGGCTCTGATTACAGCAGGATCAATCAAAGGCGATTGGTTCTTCGGGGCGGTAAAATTTACTTGACCTTGTCGTAATGCGTACACTATCGACTGTTATTTGATTGCTAGATTTCCCTTTAGTCTACCCGAAACTTATGGCAAAGGTTGCCAAATTGCCCAAGTGGCATTTTAATTATTTTTTTTCAAGAGCTAAAATCAGTGCATCGCCCATAGCACGGCAGCCTAAAAGGTTTTTTCCTGGAGAAATTATATCCCCGGTGCGATCGCCTTGTTCTAAAACTTGCAATACGGCTTGTTCGATGTTATCTGCTGCTTGTGGTTGGTCTAAACCGTAACGTAACATCATCGCCACACTCAAAACCTGTGCCAGAGGATTTGCCTTATCCTGTCCGGCAATATCCGGGGCGGAACCATGAACTGGTTCAAATACACCAGGCCCAGAAGCACCCAAACTAGCCGAGGGCAACATTCCAATACTACCTGTGAGCATGGCAGCAGCATCAGAAAGAATATCACCAAACAAATTGCCTGTGACAATAGTATCGAACTGCTGGGGAGCGCGTACTAACTGCATAGCAGCATTGTCTACATATAAATGAGACAGTTCGATATCTGGATATTCTTGTGAAAGTTGGGTGATGCGATCGCGCCACAACTGAGATACTTCTAATACGTTGGCTTTATCCACCGAACAAAGTTTTCCGCCACGTTTGCGGGCTGCTTCAAACGCCACTCGTCCAATGCGTTCGATTTCCGATTCGCTGTAAACCATTGTATTTACACCGCGTTTTTCACCAGTTTCTGTGGCAAAAATCCCTTTAGGTTTACCGAAGTAAATCCCACCAGTGAGTTCACGCACTACCATAATATCCACGCCTTCCACAACTTCGCGTTTCAAAGTCGAGGCGTCGATTAGCTGGGGCAAAATTTTCGCTGGGCGCAAATTGGCAAATAATCCCAAACCTGCACGTAGCCCTAACAAACCTGCTTCTGGGCGTAAATTGGATGGCAGGGAATCCCACTTATAACCACCAATGGCAGCAAGTAATACAGCATCACTGTTACGGCAGGTATCTAGAGTGGCAGATGGTAGGGGTTCGCCTGTGGCATCAATTGCTGCACCACCGATGAGAGCTTCTTGGAATTCAAACTTTAGATCAAATTGCTTCCCTACGACTTTCAGCACATCTACCGCCACTGCCATAATTTCAGGGCCAATGCCATCGCCGGGGAGTAGAGTAATGCGGTAGTTCTGGGTCATAGCTGATTATTACTAGGTAAATGCTTACAGATTAAATATCATACCTAGCAAAATGTACCGATGGAATTTTTAATCTATTAAGGTATGGCTCCAACGTAATCATCTGATGTTGTATGAAACTGCTATTCCTTTAGTGAAAAGTTTTACCCAAGCTAGTTGTCCTACCACACCACCACAAAGAGTGATGGTTGTTTGACTTCATCTAAATTTTCCTAGCTTCTCTAGCACTATCCTTAGTTGAGCGGATCGAAACGCTGCAAGATGAGAGCTATAAACACCACTGGCAAACCTACACCCATACAAATGAGAGCTTGGGTAAATGTCAAAGGTGTGGTGTTAAATACTTGATTCATCATGCTCCACTGACTAAACAGACATTGTAAAATCACCACAACCACAATTCCGATCGCAGGTGCATAGGCTATGCGTGTGCGTTTACCTTGGATTTTGGCAACTAGAGATGGTAAAAGCTGGGTAATGCTTAATAGGTAAAAGATTTCTGCTGCCACTAACCCATTAATCGCCATCGTGCGTGCCAAGGCTTGATTGTCTGTAGTTTGAAGTATCCATTGAAATACCCCAAAAATTACTAGCCAATTGAAGGCGGAAATCGCTAAGATGCGCTGGAGTAAACTACCTGATAAAAGCTTTTCTCTAGGATTGCGCGGTGGTTGCTGCATCACTTGTCCAGATTTTGGCTCAAAGGCTAAAGGAGCAATCAACCCTACTGAACTGACCATGTTCAGCCAGAGAATTTGGATTGGTAAGATGGGAAGTGCAGTAGACAGGAGAATGGCAATTAAAATCGTCATCGATTCTCCGACGTTGATCGGCAGCAAGAAAGCGATCGCTTTTCGCAAGTTGCGGTAAACCCCGCGCCCTTCCTCCACAACAGCTTCAATTGAGGCGAAGTTATCGTCAGTTAGAAGCATATCCGCCGATTCTTTGGCAACCTCTGCTCCGGCTATGCCCATCGCTACACCAATATCTGCCTGCTTGAGAGCGGGAGCATCGTTGACACCATCTCCAGTCATTGCCACAATTTCGCCCTTGAGTTGCAATGCTTTCACCAGACGCAACTTTTGTTCTGGAGCAACTCGCGCAAATACCATGCCTCGATCAGCCGCTTGGGCGAATTCTTTTTCATCCATCTGAGTTAATTGCTGTCCGGTGAAAACCTGTTCTTCAGTCGAGCAAATTCCCATTTGGCGAGCGATCGCAGCTGCCGTTAGTGCATGATCTCCAGTGATCATCTTCACCTGAATCCCAGCAGATTGACAGGCACCCACAGCAGCGATCGCTTCCTCACGGGGCGGATCGATTATGCCTTGAAGTCCTAAAAACACCAGTCCTTGCTCGAGATCGTGGCGATTTAAAGAGCGTTTAGCCGCAACTTCTTTTCTAGCAAAAGCTAGCACTCGTAATCTTTGGTTTGCCATGCCAGCAACTTCCTGTTCTACTGTGGCTGGATTGAGCGCAGCCTGTTGCCCTTGAGCATCGAACATGCGATCGCATCGTTGGAGAATTGCTTCCACAGAACCTTTGAGATAAATCACATTGAGCGAGCGCTTTATATCCAATTCATGCAAAGTCGCCATGTATTGGAATTGGGACTCAAAGGGAATAGTGTCGATTCTGGGTAATTCTTGCTCTAGATTCTCTTGCGTCAATTCTGCTTTATTAGCGGCCGTAATCAATGCTCCCTCGGTTGGGGTTCCGACTAAGTTCCACTGTCCGTCTCGCCATTCGATGTGAGAATCATTGCATAGTAATCCCGCTTCCAAAGATTCCCAAAGAGCAACATGTCCATCTGCATTGAAATCAATAGGCTGCTGATTCATGAGGATTTCACCCTCTGGGGCATAACCAATACCGCTAACGGTGTAGTGTTGCCCACCTGCATAAATATTCTGAACTGTCATCTGATTTTCGGTCAACGTGCCAGTTTTGTCAGAGCAAATAATAGTTGTACTTCCCAATGTTTCCACAGCAGGTAACTTGCGAATAATCGCGTTACGTCGTGCCATCCGGGAAACCCCGATCGCCAACGTGACTGTGACAATTACAGGTAATCCTTCGGGAACCGCGCTGACTACCAGAGCCACAGCTGCTTTGAAAACATTAATCCAAGATTCGCCCTGTCCTAATCCGACTGCAAATGTCAGGGCAGCCAAACCTAAGATCACATACAACAAGGTTTTGCTAAACTTGTCAATATTTCGCGTCAGTGGTGTTTTTAACCCTGTGCTGCTTTCAATTAACTGTGATATCCGACCGGTTTCAGTGGCATCTGCGATCGCTACTACAATCCCTTCTGCTTGTCCGAAGGTGACGAAACTTCCTGCATACGCCATATTGCTCCGTTCGGCTAATGGGGTTTCGACAGCCAGCGATGGAGTTGCTTTCTCCACCGGAACGGATTCACCTGTTAAACCAGACTCGTCAACTTGTAACCCACGCACACTTAATAGCCGCAGATCCGCAGGTACTTTATCCCCAGATGCTAGCAGTACCAAATCACCCGGAACAAGTTCTATCGAAGCCAGACGGGTTTTTTGACCATCGCGAATCACAGTTGCTTCGGTAGTGACAGCTTTGGATAGAGCTGCGATCGCACCTTCTGCTTTCGATTCTTGAATGTAGCCAATGATGACATTAATTAGGGTGACACCAAAAATTACTCCGGCATCTATCCAATCTTGCAATAGCAGCGTTACTACTCCTGCCGTCAGCAAAATATATAGTAGTGGTTGATTAAATTGCTCTAAAAATTTTAGCCAAGGACTTTTACCATCTTTAGTAGTTAGTTGATTTGCACCCATCTGTTGATGCCGCGTGGTAGCTTCTTTATGAGTCAAACCTGCTTCTGGATGGCTGGCTAACATTTGCACAATCTGCTGTTCTGCCAGAGTATGCCATTCATAGTTGAGTAAATCTTTTGTGGAATCAGCAAAAGTATTTGTAGCGATCGTATTTGTTGCCATCTTTGTCTCCATGCAGTAACCGTTAAACGAATTCGTAATTAAGAATCATCAGATTTAATCTGGATTTCTCTGTTTGAATCTGTACTTTTCTTTTTTTCAAATTGGTGTTATTACGAGAATCTTTTGCTAAGTTCATAAATATGCCACTCTCGCACACCCCAGTAACGGAGAATCGATTCTGCTTGCCATATTTCATCTACTGTTCCCTCTAGCTTCACCAAAAATTCTTCTTGTAAGGTAGTTGGCTCACAGAGTCTAGGTTGCCTTTCGGGAGCAAACCAACCTTGAAAAGCACCATACACACTGCCAAAAATTGCACTCGCTCCACCCGCCAGCAGTGTACCCAGCACAGACTCAACCGCTAATGCCGTGCCAAAACCGGGAATCACTAATACGCCAAGTCCGGCTGTGAGTGCCAGGAAGCCCCCGGCTGTTCCTCCTGTAATTGCGCCAGCTTTAGCACCTTCGATCGGAGTTATGGGATGTTTATCTGTATTAGCATCTTCGTGCAACTTTTCGTGTTCAAAGTCTAAAGTAAACACAGAAATTTTCTGCATAGGAAAGTCAATTGCTCTGAGTTCATCAAGCACCTGTGTTGCAGCTTCACGGGTAGAAATGATGCCTATGGCATTTTTAAAAGGATGGAAATTCATCACAATATCTCCTATAAAAATAAGTAAATTGAAAACAAAACTTTATTAATATCTAAACAATAAAAACTAGAGTTCTTGAGTTTGATTGTGAGCCTATTAGTTACGCTTATCTGCTTCTATTTCAGGATTACTGATAAATGTGAATGAAAAGTGAATAAATCATTTATCCTACTCACCTTTCACTTTTGAATCACATTTATCCCTCAAGCTAAAAGGCAACAGGGATGAATGAAGTAATTGATTATTGGATATGTGTATGAGCTTTAAGAAGATTTTGGTGGCGGTCGATGATTCACCTGCAACTGCAACAGTGTTCACAAAAGCACTTGAATTAGCCCAAAGAGAAACTGCTCAGTTAATGATTAGTCACAGCATTGAGCTAGTAGTTTCTAGTCAAGCTACTATGAACTTAGTAGAACTGAAAATACAAACAGAACAGGCACAGGGTTTACTGCGGTTCTACTATCAGAAAGCAAAAGCACAAGGCATTCTGGCAGAATTCAGTTATCAAACAGGAGATCCTGGGACTAACATCTGTGATTTAGCCCAGAGTTGGGGAGCAGATTTGATTGTGCTTGGTCGGAGAGGACTTAAAGGATTTGCCGAATTTTTAGCAGGAAGTGTGAGCAATCACGTCGTTCATCATGCTCCATGTTCCGTCCTGGTAGTTCAAGGTCAGTAGTTGCTTCAGAACTGTCTACCAACCGCCATAATTTTGCTGTTAAAACGTGAGTTTTCCACCAATAGTATTCATTATGTTTTACAAGAAACAATCTAGTTTTCTTGTAGTCCGCCAAAGAAACTTTGCATGGTTTATTTTATGGTAGGAAAATCAAGTTATTTTCTCCCCCTGCTTCCCCTGCTTTATCTGCCTGGCTTCACTCGTAATTTTTGGGTTTGTCGATTATTAGGACTAGAATACATGGGGTTGTTTTTAGCAGGAATAACCGTTTTAATTGTGGTTTTTCTATCAACTCATACCCATGAAAATCTACACTGAAATCGAAATTCAGGCATCTGATAAGCAGGTATGGAACTTACTTACTGATTTCGCCAGTTTTCCACATTGGAATCTGTTTATTCGTCAAATTAGTGGTTCGCTGAGTGAAGGGGCACAGCTAACTGTTCACTTTCAGCCTCCGGGTACAGATATTATGATCTTTCGACCTACGGTGATTACAGTAGAAGCAAATCGCAAATTGCGCTGGTTAGGGCATTTTTTGATCCCAGGTTTATTTGACGGTGAACACAGCTTTATCATTGAGCCGTTAGGGAGCGATCGCGTTCGCTTCATTCAACAAGAATCTTTCCACGGCTTACTAGTACCTCTGCTAGCTCGTCGATTAAATATCGACGTTCGCCAAGGGTTTGAAGCCATGAACCAAACATTGAAAACCAAAGCGGAACGTATTAAAGATGAGAAACAGGAGGTCAGAAAGTTTATATAGTTAGCTTTTATAACTTTTCTCAACTATATATTCACTCATTAATTATTTCTACTAATCCTATCGGATCTAATATTCCTGCTACTATCCCTAAATGGTCTATGTTCTGAATCTCAATTTCTTTGGCATTTAACATCACAATAGAATTATCCATTACTTCTATTGCAATTTTCTCATACTAATTTTATATGAAGTTGCATAGAATGGAAAGACTAAAAACTTTGATTGGTAAGCATTCTAGCTTTCTAAAGTCTTATGCAGCTTTACAATAATTTGGCATCAAATAATTTTGGTTATTAATTAATTTTTTTAAACTCTTTCATATTTTCAAGGACATAAGTTAGTGCGCTTGGTACCACCTAAGTTCTCTTTTAGGCAAAGTTTGTCAAGCGCCTAACTTTCTGCATGAATGCTACTAAAACCCAGACTATGACTGTGGAACCCAAACAGAAACAGAACCAGCATTGCATCGAAAATCAGCCCAGCCCTCATCATTTGTTGTGATGGGTTCGCTGAAATGTTCAGTAATGTCAATGTAAGTGCTGTTGGGTTGCCCAACTTCCATCCACTTAGTCCCCTCTTCCCCATTACTCAAAACAACCGCCATCCCGCCAGGATGTTCTTCGTCTCCTAAGCGTGTCCAGCCGATTGTATTAGCGTGATCGAAATAATCGTATTGGTCGCCATAAGCATAGGTTTGACGGGCGTGCAAAAATTTATCAATTATCCATTGATGACTATCGAGCCAAATCTCATACTCATTGCCATCTGGGCCCTTATCTTTATAATGAGCACCATAGTAATCAGCATGGAAGATACAGGGATAACCATCACTTCGCAGTAGGATCAACGCATAAGCCAACGGCTTAAACCAGCTTTCTACTACAGACTCCAATGACTGCAAAGGTTGAGAATCATGATTCTCTACTAAAGTAACGGCTAAAGCAGGTTGTTGTTGCACCAAGGTGTTATCAAATATCTGCCGCATGTCGTAGTCACTGCCTTGTGTGCTAGCTGCGCTAAAGTTATAGTGCAATGGCGCATCAAACAACAACACATCGCCACCGGTGACGCTAATGAAATGGTGCAGTGCTTCAATTTCATAAGACCAATACTCACCAACGGCAAAGAGATCGCGACCTGCTTTTTGGCGACAGTGATTCAGCCACTCTGGAAAAAAGCCAGCTCTAACGTGTTTAACGGCATCAAAACGAAAGCCATCTATATTAGTGGTTTCTACAAACCACTCACCCCAGCGATTCAACTCGTCGCGAACTTCTTGATTCTCCATATCAAGATCGCATCCCATGAGATAGTCGAAAGCGCCTTTTTCTAGGTCAACCTGTTCGTCAAATTGTTTATCTTTAAACAGGTAAACTGCATTCTCTCCTTCGTTGTAAACATTGTAATCAACCGCGTCGAAGTGCCACCAGTGCCATTCCATATCGGAGTATTTGCCCTTCCGACCTGGGAAGGTAAAGTGAGTCCACACTTTTATAGTTTGCATCTCACCGATTGCCTCGTGGCGATTGTCTGGATTGTAGGGAGTTGCTTCCACCTCTTCAGCTTCGTCTGCACCTAACTTGTGGTTGAGGACAACATCCGCATATACTCGAATGCCAGCATCTTTTGCAGCTTTGATAGCAGCGATATACTCGTCTTTTGTGCCGTACTTTGTCCGAACCGAGCCTTTCTGGTCAAACTCGCCTAGATCATACATATCGTAGACCCCGTAGCCAACATCGAAGCCACCCCCTGTTCCTTTGTAAGCTGGGGGTAACCAAACAGATGTAACACCTGCATCAGCTAACTCTTTGACTTTCTCTTTAAACTCATTCCAAAGATTGCCATCAGGAGGGATATACCAATGGAAGTACTGCATCATTACACCATTCAATTGAGCCATTTGTATCCCTCTAGTCAAATATTACGATAAATTGTTATTGCCAACACAAAAATTATACTTGAAGTTTTGTTTGATGTTTCTAAATACAAAAAAGTCTACTAAAAAACTGCGATCAACTGATATTGTTTTCTTCTGTAGATGATAGTTCTTGAGCCAAGTTTTTCTGGAGTGCTTCTAATACCGCGATCGGGTCAGCCGGTTCCTGCATCAATTGAGCTTCCGAATCATGCCGATTTAGCACATCAGGCAAATCGGTACGGAGTTCTTCTAATAGAGCAATAATCTTGGCAATTTTTTGCTCGGAGAGCAGGTTAAGCTGTAGCATCAGTTGCGCCCTCTGTTCGGCAAAGTTTTCTTGGCGAGTTTGTCGCACTAATACTCCAGTTGAAATTACCAATGCAGCAGCGTCTAAGCCTTGATTTGACCAGCTAAACGGGGGTAAATTGAATGGTAAAAGGCGCTGAAAGAAACTGCCAAAAATCCACAAAGCTAGTATGAGTAGCAAACTATACATAAATGCCGATCGCCCAAAGAATGTAGCGATCGCTTCTAGTATGCGTTGGTGGGCAGGAATATCTCGAACTTCCTGGGTATGAAGTGAAATAATCGCTTCAATATTTTTTGCAATCGGGTCTGGTAATGGAGCCACGATCACTTGATTTCGAGAAGCTTTATCTTTGAGTTCGTTAGCACCTGAACTGAAGTGTTTGTTGGCTGTATCGTCTGCGTTGTAACTCATGCAGCAACTCCTGAATCTGAATTTTACTTGATTATTGCTTCTCTTCTGATACTGTCGGCAAATGGGAAAAGTATTAGTCGTTGGTAAGAGTTTGAAGCCTGTTTACGTTTCGTAATATAGTTGGATTTATTTCCGCCCACTTACTTAGCATGAAATACTATCAATGTTATTCAACAAATTCATAGCGTACTAACTTTCTAACATCCTGACGGGGTAGACCTAATTCTTGGGCAATAGTCGCTTCTATTTGGTTGAATTCTATCGTTGGCAGTTCTAATTCCAATCGCTTCAGAATGGGATCTGCTGTTTCTACTTCAACCTGAGTAATTCTCTTAGTTCGGTTGATGGCGGCATTAATGAGCAACACATTGACTGATATTCGGGCTTCGAGTTGGGTATCTGACTGAAGTTTATTTTCCGTAGAATTGGGTCGGCTTAACTCTTGGGCAGCTAGGAAACTACAGCCAAGCCAAAATGCAACCCCTGCCACTGGTAGAGGCAACCAAAACTCTAATCCCAGCCCTTGCAGCCAACGTTTACTAATACGCCACACATTACACCTACTTCTGATTTTGCTAGGTCACACTCGATCTATATCTGAATGGGATAGACAATCTTCTCAAATGTGACTGATGAAAGACGTTGAGATTGCTTCAATGCATTATTCTAAACAAGCACAAATGTATATTAAGGTGATGAAAATCTTACTGGTTGAGGATGATCCAAAGCAATTAATGCCACTGCAAATGGTTCTCTCTCAGGCTGGACACAGCGTCGATGGTGTCAAAGATGGTGAAACCGCTCAATGGCTTTTAGCTGAAAAAGAATATGACCTGCTGATTTTGGATTGGATGTTACCTCGAATTAGTGGGGTGAGTTTGTGTCAACAGTATCGGGCGGCGGGAAAAACATCTCCTGTATTAATGATCACGGCAAAAGATACCACACCTGATAAAGTCATCGGCTTAGATGCGGGAGCAGATGATTACCTAGTCAAACCAATTGATATTATAGAGTTCATGGCACGGGTGCGGGCATTGAGGAGGCGATCGCCTCTTTGGCAAGGAGACACGCTCCGCTTGGCAGACCTCGAACTTCACCTCGATACCCTAATTTTGGAGCGCCAAGGGGCGACTGTATCCCTTTCCAGCCAAGAATTTCAGTTACTAGAGTATTTCATGCGCCATCCCCGCCAAGTCCTGACTCGCAACCAAATTGAGCAAGCCGTATGGGAGTGGGGTAGTGAGCCAGAAAGCAATGCAATCACCGTTATAGTTCGTAAACTTCGCCAACGTTTGCAAACATTAGCAGCAGCAGATTGGATTGAAACTGTCTATGGTATGGGTTATCGTCTCAACCCACCAGAACCATCTTGAAACTTGATAATGGCTGAAATGGAGACTAGGGAATAGTGTGGTTCAATTATTTGAAAAGTCTTGTAATTACGAATTACGAATTAGCATAAGTTGTGTTTAACCGCAGTCGTCGTAACTTAGCTCGTTGGTTTACCCTTTCAATGGGGTGCATTCTCATTCTTTTTGCTGGAGTCATTTATAATCTTGAGGTGAAAGACAAACTCAAAGCATTAGATCAACTGCTTTATAAAAGAGCAGAGCTAATGGCAGCCAGTTCACAATATCGGCTGTATCAAGGAAAAAAACAAGTCGATCTGAGCAATATACCGCTATTGGGTAGTGGTTCTCACCCTGCTGATATTGAACTGGTCTATGTTCGCTGGTATAGCCCGAATGGCAAACTCAAGCGGTTTTTTGGGACTCCACCTCCAGAACAGTTAAAAACATTATCTGGGTTTCTCACGATCAAGTCCGCTGACCCTTTTACAGACAAAGTGCTTTGGTTGCGTCAGCTAACTCTGCCTGTTCAAGGAGGAAATTCGGTCATCGGCTATCTGCAAGTTGCTATCCCTCTAACAGAAACTCAAAATGATCTCAACGAGTTTCTGTTAATGTTGAGCCTAGCAGTACCTGTAGCACTGGGGCTAATTGGACTTACAGGTTGGGTACTCGGTGGTATAGCCATGCAGCCTGTTCAGCAAGCCTATAACCAACTACAGCGTTTTACATCAGATGCTTCTCATGAGTTGCGATCGCCTCTGTCTGCAATTTTAACCAATGCCCAAGTTGGGTTACTAATGGCCGCAAACCATCCCCAAATCCATCCCTCAATGGAGAACATCATCGATAGCGCTAAGTTGATGAGTACCTTGGTCAATAACTTATTGCTCTTAGCTCGGCATCAAGGACAATTAACTCCAGAATCACTCAAAAGGGTAAATCTTAATGGCTTGTTGGAGAATCTAGTTGTTCATTACACTACTATTGCGGCAAAAGCATCGCTCAAGTTCATTAGTCATTTGCCAGAACAACCCATTGAGTTGTGGGCTGACCCCGATTTGCTGCGGCTAGCTGTGGAAAACTTACTCAACAACGCCTGCAATTACACTCCGTCTGGTGGAACTGTGTGGTTACGTTTAGAACCTCACCCAGATCGGGCAGTTATTCAGGTGATTGATACTGGAATTGGAATTCCAGAGGCAGATTTACCTTACATTTTTGATCGCTTTTACCGAGTTGACACAGAACGTACAAGAGAAAGCGGTGGATTTGGGTTGGGATTGGCGATCGCTCAACAAATTGTCCAAGCTCACGGCGGTCACATTCATGTGATGAGCAATGAGGGTAAAGGCTCGACGTTCCAGATAAAATTACCGCTTATGAGCCATTCTTAAATCACCCTTAAGAGATGATGATTCATGATGATTCATAATTAATATCTAAAGCCAAGAGCTATGTGTAGCGACTTGCAAACAGACAAGGCACTGTTAACGAATTTAAGTAGAGCATCTTAAAAAAACTGTTCAGACATTCTCCGAGAACACTTTGCTATTTGCTGCCTAGCACATCAAAAATTAAAAAAAACTATTTATAAACGATTTTTATTTAATTTATAGTATGTTTATTGTGTTTAATAATTCACAGACAAAAAAATTATGGATTTCAGGCAAATTAGCGTAGTTGCTAGTCAACTTTTAACTCTGTTTGGACTAAAAGTTTTAGGTGCGATCGCTCTGTGGCTGATTGCTCAACGCTTGATTGATTTTGCATTAAAGCTGGCGCGACGTGCTTTCCGAAGCCAACACGTTGATCCGACACTCATTAACTATCTTCTGAATATCATTGGTGTTACGTTAAGAATTGTTCTAGTTGTGGCAATTCTTGGATTCTTTGGGGTTGAAACAACTTCTTTTGCTGCATTGTTAGCAGGAGCCGGTATTGCAATTGGTGCAGCATGGGGGGGATTATTGGCCAACTTTGCAGCTGGAGCATTTTTAATCGTTTTTCGACCTTTCAAAGTTGGTGATTTCATTACGACAGCAGGCGTTACAGGTACTGTTACAGAACTTGGACTGTTCACAACTAGTATTAATACACCTGATAATGTATTAACAATTGTTGCCAATAATAAAATCTTTGCTGACAATATCCAGAATTATTCTGCCAATCCTTACCGTCGGGTTGATCTAGTGGCTCAACTGCATCATGATGTGAAACATAACGAAGCGATCGCCCTTTTAAAAGCGAAAATTAGCCAAATCCCTAATGTCCTCCAAAATCCAGCACCAGATGTAGAAATTCAGACTTTCAATTTTGCAGGGCCTGTACTAGCAGTACGTCCTTATTGCAATAATGACCATTACTGGCAAGTTTACTTCGACACTAATAAAGTTATTCGTGAAACCTTTAACGAAGCTGGATATCCAGTTCCCGAATACCGTTATGCAGTTAGCGGTTTATCTGGTAATGGGATTAATAACGTTATCCCACCACTATCAGAAATAACTTGACACTAGAGTAAAAAGTCAAGGTTTTCTTTGTAAATATTTCCTAAATAGCAGAATAAGAATTAATAAGTAGTTAAGGTATACGCCTTACCTACTTTTTTATGTCACCCATTTCTTTAAAGTCAGTTTCAATTTCCGAAACAAGCCTGACAGAAGTTGGAGAAAGAGGTTACGTTAAGTGTTAATCACAAGCCGCACCCCAGCAGCGATGGTAAAAGAATTAGCAATTTGCACCCGTGGACTAACTAAGCAATTTGACAGACACGTTGCTGTCAATGATGTGGATTTAGAAATCCAGGCGGGAGAAGTATATGGACTGATTGGGCCCAATGGCGCGGGTAAAACAACTCTCATCCGAATGTTGGCAACTGCTGAGGAACCAACAACGGGTGAGATTTATATTAATGGCGATCGCTTACTCCGTGACAAAAGTAATCCCAAACTGAAGCGTCGTTTAGGCTACTTACCCGATGACTACCCGCTATATGAAGATTTGACAGTCTGGAATTACCTAGATTATTTTGCGCGTCTCTATCGTTTAAGAGAACCACGTCGCACTCAACGTTTACATGAAGTTTTAGAACTCATCCAACTTGGCAATAAACGTCACAGCCAGATTTCTACTTTGTCGCGGGGGATGAAACAGCGCTTAAGTTTAGCGCGAACCATTATCCACGAACCGATTTTACTACTACTAGATGAGCCTGTCTCTGGGCTTGACCCCATTGCCAGGATGCACTTCCGCGAAATCATTAAGGCTTTGCAAGATGCTGGGATGACTGTAATTATTTCTTCTCATGTTCTCAGTGATCTAGCGGAACTGTGTACATCTGTGGGAATTATGGAACTTGGCTTCTTGGTAGAAAGTACCTCTTTACAACAACTGTACCAACGTCTTTCGCACCAGCAAATTGTGATATCAACTCTGGGAAACCTAGAGACACTTTTAAGAGAATTGAAACATCACCATTTAGTAGAAGAGTGGGAGGTAATATCAGGAAAAAACAGTGTACGGGTGAATTTTTCAGGGAAAGAAGAAGATAGTGCTGAGTTGTTGCGATCGCTTATTAAAGCAGACATCCCCTTGAGCGATTTTCACTGCACCCAAGAAGACTTAGAAACTATTTTCTTAAAATTAGGTCACAAACAAGCATCTTAATGCATCAATAAATATCACTTATTTCTGGAGAAATTCTTCCTATGATGCCCAATTTAATAGATAAAATAGGCGATTGGAATCCGCAACTATTGCGAGAACTCAAAGGACGGCTGAAATTTTTTAATGTTGCGATCGCTGTTGCTACGTCTTTACTTCTACAACTCGTAGTCTTTGTATATCAGTTCCGCGAGTTTCCTGATGATCAATACTCCTTAATGGGCACGTACTGTCGTTTGCGTCAAGGATATCAAGGGCAACAAAATCAGATTTACCAGCAATTAGATCAAGATAAAATTTATGATTTAAATAACTTTTTTTCAAATAACTTTTGCCCTCAAAATCAAATTGATTGGCAAATGTGGTGGCGAGATCATTGGGAATATATATTCCTAACATTTAGTGTAATTTTTGTATTTACACTATTAGTTGCAGGAACTTATTTGCTAATTAACGATTTAGCCAAAGAAGAAAGTCGCGGGACATTGAATTTCATCCGTCTTAGCCCCCAATCAGAAACAAGCATATTGACTGGCAAATTGCTAGGAGTACCGAGTTTAATTTATCTCGTAATTTTAGTTTCAGTTCCTTTACATTTGTTGGCTGGCAGTTCTGCCAAAATTGCTTTTAATTACATTTTTAGTTACTACGCAATTCTTGTTGCCAGTTGTCTTTTCTTCTACAGTGCCGCACTACTATTTGGTTTAGTAAGCCGTTGGTTTAGTGGTTTTCAGCCTTGGTTAGGTAGTGGCGCAGTTTTGCTTTTCTTGTTTACAACAATAGCATTTGCATCGTCTTATAACAACGGTTTAAATAATGCAACTGCTTGGATAAGGCTTTTCGCTCCTTGGGATACAATCAATTATTTATTTCCTCACTTATTGCATGTATACAATGGTTCTCAACTAAACAGGTTAGAGTTTTTCTTTTTACCATTAGGGGAAAATATTGTTAGTGTTATTAGTTTCCAGTTGTTAAACTTGGGATTATGCAGTTATGGAATATTACAAGCTCTCAAACGTTGCTTTCGTAATCCTCAAGCTTCAATCATCAGCAAGGGACAAAGTTATTTATTAGTAGCTTTTTGTCAGGTGATGATGTGGGGATTTAGCTTACAATATTGGCAAAATAATTCCAACTATTACGGACAGTATGAGCCAAATTTAATTTTTCTGGCAATATACAACTTGGGGTTAATTTTTAGTTTGATTGCTATTCTTTCGCCTCATCGTCAAGATGTACAAGATTGGGCAAGATATCGGCATCAGGAACTTTCTAGTCGCAAGAGTGTTTGGCAGGATCTAATTTGGGCTGAAAAAAGCCCTGCGCTTGTGGCGATCGCTATTAATCTGGCAATTATTATTATCCCTTTGCTAGTCTGGATTTCAATTACATCTGTTTTGGAAACAGACAATTGGCTAAATAGCAATTTTGGCAGGTTGAAACTACTTTTAGCTGTAGCTTTGTCTGTCAGCATAATTATGATTTATGCTACAATTGCCCAATTAATACTTTTGCTGAAAACTCCCAAACGTTCTTTCTGGGCAATAGGTACTATAGGCGTGGTATCGTTCTTACCACCAATGATTCTAGGATTTCTTGGCATATCCTCGTCGAAATATCCTACTGTATGGCTGTTTTCAACTTTTCCTTGGGCTGCAATACAGTACTCTGGAGCAACAACAATTTTTATGGCATTCCTAGCTGAGTTGAGTGTTCTAGCATTATTAAACTTCCAGTTAACAAAACAGGTGAGATTGGCAGGCGAATCTGCAACGAAGGCACTGTTAGCAAGACGCTAGGATCGCAAGCCGGAAGTCAAAAGTCAAGATGAATACAGCGTGCGCTGTAACAGGTAAGTAATTATCTATTAGAACCCCGATTTGTTTGAGAAGTCGGGGTTCTTGCATTAAGGTTAAACTTTTCATTAGCATAAGTATCATGATAATTTGACAATAATGCTAAATCTACCAACTCAAGACCTACGCCATACAGCCATTCAGTTTTTAGAACAAAGTTCTTCACAGCGTCTACAGATTCTTAAGCAACTTGGTATAGCTCGTTATGATTTCCTCACAAAAATACGACTAAATGAAGCAAATATTATCTGTATGATAAGGTTTTTCCAATATCCAAGTCAGCTAAAATTTCCGAATCTTATAGGAGCAGATTTATCTAATTTAATTTTAGATGGGGTAAACTTCATTCGGGGAAATTTATCAGGAGCAAATCTGCAAAATACCAGTTTAGTAAATGCAGACCTCTTATTTGCAAATTTTACGAAAGCCGATTTAAGAAATGCTGATTTACGAGGCGCAACTTTGAATGAAACTATTTGGTTAGAAGCTTTAGTAGATAAGTGTCAGCTTGGCGTAGGTACTGGTTTAAATGATTTGCAACGTCAAGATTTACAATTACGCGGTGCTAACTTTAATTCTTGAGAAAATGAGAATTAAAACACACAAGATTATAAGATTATTAAATTGAGATTGATTTGGAGAAGTTAATGAGTATTAAGTTGCCTCAAAAATTGATGTTGCTAGGTTCAGGAGAACTAGGCAAAGAATTTGCGATCGCAGCTCAACGTCTTGGTAATTATGTGATTGCCGTTGACCGCTACGCCAATGCTCCAGCTATGCAAGTTGCTGATGCTTATGAAATTATCTCTATGCTCAGTACTGATGATTTGGAAGCTGTAGTAAAAAAATATCAGCCAGATATTATTATACCAGAAATTGAAGCAATCAGAACAGAAAAGCTGATCGAATTTGAGCAGCGAGGGATTATAGTTATACCGACTGCGGCGGCCACGAACTATACAATGAACCGCGATAGAATTCGGGAACTAGCACATCAACAATTAGGCATTAGAACGGCTAAATATGGTTATGCAATAACTCTAGAGGAATTGATTGCAGTTTCTGATGAAATTGGGTTTGCTAATGTTGTTAAACCTGTGATGTCATCATCTGGCAAAGGTCAGTCTGTAGTGCAGGATGAGAGTGAAATTGAGAAGGCTTGGAATTATGCGATCGCTAATTCTAGAGGAGACAGTCAAAAGGTCATTGTAGAAGAATTTATTAACTTTGAAATTGAGATAACTTTACTAACAATTAAACAGTGGAATGCACCAACTATTTTCTGTTCTCCTATTGGTCATCGCCAAGAAAGAGGAGATTATCAAGAATCGTGGCAACCCGCAGAAATTTCTGAAGAAAAGATATTAAAAGCTCAAGAAATAGCCATAAAAGTCACCGATGCGTTAGGAGGAGCCGGAATTTTTGGCGTTGAATTTTTCATTACTAAAGATGAAGTGATTTTTTCTGAACTTTCTCCCAGACCTCATGATACAGGAATGGTGACATTAATTTCACAAAATTTAAATGAATTTGAATTACATCTGCGAGCAATTTTAGGCTTGCCAATTCCTCATATAGAACTGCTAGGAGCATCAGCCAGCGCGGTAATTTTAGCTTCAGAAAAATCTGATTCTATTGCTTTTAGTGGTGTAGCCGATGCTTTGTCAGAAAAAGATGTAGATATTAGATTATTTGGTAAACCTACTGCTCATCCATATAGGCGAATGGGCGTAGCTTTGGCGAAGGGTGATAATGTCGAAGAGGCTAGGGAAAAAGCCACGAAAGCAGCCAATAAAATCACAATTATCTAATCTAATATCGATTCAAAAATAATCCAAACCTATGGCGTTAAAATCCTAAATCTACGGCAATGCGATGGGCGCAAGCAAACCCAGAAAAAGCTACTGCATTCAACCCTTGACCCGGAAAAGTACTATCCCCTACACAATAAAGTCCTGGAATAGCTGTGCGATTAAAGGGCATATTCAATAACCCCCACAACTTGCGCTGGGGAATTGGCCCATAAGTGCCATCCTGACGACCCAAAAAGCGGCGATGGGTGCGGGGTGTCCCCACTTCCAGGTAATCCAATCCAGCATCTAACCCGGGAAAAATCTTTTCTAGGCGATCAATAATTCGCCAAGCCGCCTCTTCTTTCTTCGCTTCGTACTCACTCGGAGAGAGTTTTTTCCAATCATCTATCCAATGAGGCGTAAATGCGTGAATGATGTGGTATCCATTTGGTGCTAAATCTGGATCAAGCAATGTAGGAATCGAAACGAAAACAGTACCTTCTGCTGCTGTCATCTTTTCCCAATCTTCTAGAAAAATATGGTGGCACTCTGTCGCCGCAGGTAAAACTGACTTTTTTACCCCAATGTGCAAACTCAAGAAGCTTGGAGATTTTTGATAATTTTGTTGCCATTTTTTCTCATTATGTGGCATTTCTTCTACCGATAATAATTGTTCAAACGTATCCCAGCGTGTAGCATTAGAAACTATGCGTTTACCGCGATATACTTTACCATTAGCTAGTTGCACACCTACCGCTTTTCCCTGTTCTGTGAGAATTTTCGTGACTCTAGCTTGATACTGAATCTTACCTCCAGCCTTCTCTAGACCTTCCACCAGTTTTTGGGCAATTTGTCCCACCCCGCCTTTAGGATAATTAACTCCGCCATAATGCCTGTCAGAAAAGACCATCCCAGCATTAATCATTGGTGTCATGTCTGCTGGAACCACCGACCAGCAATAACACTCCATATCGATAAATTTCAATAATTGCGGGTCTTTAATGTAGCGTCGCGCCACGTCCCCGGCGTTTTGGGGCAGATACTTAGCTAAACCAAGACACGCTAAAGGATGTTGGAAAAATACCCGCAGTAAATACCGAGGTTCTTCCAGCGACAGCAAATCCATGCTGTTGAGACACTTAAATACTTTTTGGCATTCGTCATAAAAGCGACGAATCCCCTGGTCTTCATGGGGAAAATGAGCAATAAGATTTTGCAAAAATTTTTCATAAACCCGGTCAACCTTCAGGTTTAAACCTTTGGGTAAATGATAATGAATCTGTACCGGATCTGCGATCGCTTCTTGGCTAACATTCACGGCTGACAAAGCGCGGGTAAGTAGATTAGTAGTGCCGTTTTGTCCCAGCCCAAAAATCATCGATGCGCCAACATCAAATCGATAGCCTTGGCGTTCAAAATAACCAGCGCTCCCACCTGGAATCAAATAACGTTCCAGTACGAGCACTTTCGCTCCCTTAGCTGCTAACTGGGTTGCTGTTACTAATCCGCCAATCCCAGACCCAATCACGATCGCGTCATTTGTCATTTGTCATTTGTCCTTTGTACTGAGCGTATCGCTAAAGGGTAGCCTCTCGTAGAGAAGTATTTGTCCGTTGTCTAGAGTCAATATTTAATTTAACTAATGATAAATGACCAATGACTAATCAAAAAAAAGAGGGACGAGCCTGCTGCTGCTGGCTAATCCCGTTTGCCGATCCTTAAAAGAGAGGAGAACACTGTATAACAATATAGCCTTGATTGAGAATTAATGTCAACTATTAATGAAAAAATTTGTCAATAAAATTGATAGCGTTAATTATCAGCTGTCAGCCGGATGCAGGAAAGAGTATTATGGTGTTTTCAGTTCTTATACAATAAAAAAGCCCTTATTTCTGGCTATGACGCTACAATTGCGGGTTTATGTTCCACCCCATCCCCTAATCAAACACTGGCTGGCAGTTGCCCGTGATGCAGGCACACCTTCAGTGTTATTTCGCAGTGCCATGACTGAGTTGGGAAGATGGCTGACTTATGAAGCTGCGCGAGACTGGTTGCCAACCCAAGAAACGACGGTGCAGAGTCCCTTGGATACTTGTTCAGCAACCGTAATTGATCCGCAAATACCAGTGGCAGTAGTACCGATTCTACGGGCTGGACTAGGATTACTTGAAGGAGCGCAGACTTTACTGCCTTTAGCTTCTATTTACCATTATGGTTTGGTGCGAGACGAAGAAACACTGCAACCTCATTGTTATCTGAACAAGTTACCAGAAAAATTTGACCCCGAAACACGAGTGTTAATTACCGATCCGATGTTGGCAACAGGGGGGTCGATCATGGCGTTAATGGCAGAATTGACACAACGGGGTGCCGATCCGACCTTGACCCGGATTGTCTGCGTGGTGGCGGCTGCACCAGCTTTGCAAAAACTGAGTGCAGCTTATCCAGGTTTAATAATTTACACGGCGACTATTGACGAAAAACTTAATAACAAGGGGTATATTGTACCGGGATTGGGAGATGCAGGCGATCGCATCTTTGGGACTTAAGCTAGTATGCAGCTAGGGCAGGAAAATAGCATAACTACTGTAAAAGTTGCAAGGTTTGTTGAAGGCGGTAAAGATATGAGTCAACGAGATGGTTTTGGCAGTGGTTTCGTCGCAGGGGCATTTGTCGGTGGCGTATTTGGCGGTGTTATCGGGGCACTGATTGCTTCTCGACGCAATCCAGAATTGCTAGCAGAGGAGGAGACAGAACTGACGGATAGCCAAGCCGAAGCGAAAAAAATAGCAGCAAAGCGGCGTCAAATGAAAGCCTCAGAAAGCGAGAGCATCGGCATAGAAACGGCTAGGCGATCGCTAGAAGATAAAATTGCCCAGCTAAATGCCACAATAGATGATGTGCGAAAGCAACTGGGAAATGTTAATGGCGGTTCACCCCAAGCAAGCAATGATCGCTCCCTCACTAAAGACTCTTGAAGTCTGTTCAGGCGTGGTGAAAATGTCAAGTGTGGTAAGTGCTAAATCCGCAAACATCATGACATGGACTAAATTAAAATTAAAAGATAAGACCGCGTTTGACACTTAGTAGGAAACAAAGCTATCCATGAGTTTACTGATTACGACACTAATTACCTTTGTCACCTTTTATAGCTATTTGCTAATTATCCGGGTTTTGTTGACCTGGTTTCCGCAAATCAACTGGTATAATCAGCCATTTGCTGCTTTAGCCCAAATAACCGACCCTTATTTAAATCTATTCCGCTCAATTATTCCCCCATTAGGCGGTATGGATTTTTCTCCAATCTTAGCTTTCTTCGCGCTCAACTTAGCTGGCAGCTTTCTGACCTACTTTTTGAGAGCTATTCCTTATTAATTAGCCTGCCATCTATTTGTACAGGGATTTTGATTAGTACCCGAATAAGAAAAATTGTAGAGACGCCAATTGTGAAAGCGTCTCTACAATTTTTTTAGATAGAGAAGAAACAGAAATTCAAACCTCTATTCAATTACTGCCATTAACTTTTGTTGAATCAGCAACGAGAAGCTTTTTTGGCAGTTATAAAGCAATACAGTTCAGTTAAGCATTTCTTTCTTCTCTCTGCGTCCTTGGCGTCCTTGGCGGTTCGTTAAAAAAATTGAGTTTGACAAAGAGTTTTAGCCTTAACTGAACTGTATTGAGTTACAAAGTGCAGCTTCAGCGCGTTTGCAATCTATTATTTAGTTTGCCCATACTATGAGAGAATGAAAGCGATCGCATTCAGCATAGCTTCACTTAAGTACATCAACCTAAACTAGAGGTGGCAACGGTATTTGCACGCTTAACTTGAGGTGTAGCAACCATCCGCATTCCGGCAGGTGCAGCTATAGTTAAGCCCCGCCGCACAGGATGCACAGGACGTTTGTTCACTAGCGATACTTGAAATTCTGACAAAATAGTTGCCAAGACGATTTTCATTTCATACTGGGCAAATGCCATCCCAATACAGCGACGATTACCGCCACCAAAGGGGAAATATTCATAAGGTGAATATTGTCTTTCTAAAAAACGTTCTGGTTTGAACTGCTTGGATTGTGGGTAAACTTCTTCTCGATGATGCGCTAAATAAATACTAGGAATTATTGCTGTCCCTTGTAGCAATTCGTAGCCCATAATTTTAATTGGGGTCTTCACAACCCGCACGAAAGCAGTCATGGCAATTGGGTAAATTCGCAATGTTTCTTGGCACACTGCTGTCAAATAGGGCAATTTAGCTACACTACTCAAATCGGGGTTAACTCCAATCGTATTGAGTTCCTGTAGCAACTTTTCACGCACCTCAGGTAAATGGTCAATCCAGTAAAAAGCCCATGTCAATGCAGAAGCAGTAGTTTCATGTCCTGCAACTAGCAGCGTCATCAACTCATCGTGTAATTCTTCATCTGACATCCCTTGACCATCGTCGTAACGAGCAGCCATCATCAAACTTAGGATATCTTGACGATTTTGCTCGGATTGTGCCCGACGTTCTCGAAGCAAAGCATAAATAAGTTGATCAATTTTTTGCCGTTGTTGCAGAATCCGGCCCCACGGACTCCAGGCACCGAAATCTTTTTGCATGAATCTGAAAAAGAAGGCACTAGACATTACAGGCGAACTGATGAAGTCTAGTAAGTCACTTAGCGATCGCCTTAGTGACTCAAAAAGCTCTCCCTCATTTAAACCAAATACAACCCGCAGGATAACACGCAAGGTGATTTCTTGCATCGATTCGCGGATTTTAAAAGGCTTGCCAATTTGCCATTCACTACTCACCTGTCGGGTTATTTTTTGGATCTCCTGACCATAAGCTCGCATCCTTTCGCCATGAAAAGGAGGAGTTAGTAGTTGCCGTTGGCGCTGGTGGCGATCGCCATCCGCTAACATAAAAGAGCGATCGCCAAGCAAAAATTTTAGTCCTATGTTCCCCCTGCCAACCTCAAAATAGCTAGAATTAGCATTAAAAATCTGCTCAAGCGCTTGGGGTTGACTAAAGTACACAAGATGGTTATCAGAGCGACTACTCCTGATGGTAAAAGTGTCACCATAGATTTTGGCAAAATCATCCACATATTTTATAGGCTGACCAATAAACTTGATCATCCGCAGCCAGCGCGGCATTTGAGGCCCATCAGGCAAATTGTAAGTTGCTGTCATTGGAGTTTGGGGAATTGATGGCTTCTGAATTTTATTGTTACGAGTTTTCATGTTCTTGAGGCCCACATAAAGCGGTATATTCATCATGGGGGAGTAAGAAGTAGGGAGTAGGGAGTAAAAAGTGGAAGAGAAGGATAATAACTAATAACTTTTAATAAGTAACTCAGTACTCAACACTCTTTCAAGTCAGTCCATAATTAAAAAATCCCACAACCAAAAATGAAAAAGATTTCTTCCCTACTCCCTACTTCCCACTCCCCACTCCCTTTTCCTAGCTAAAGCAGTGCCAAAAATCATCGCTATTCTTAACGGTAAAGGAGGAGTCGGTAAAACGACCACCGCAGTCAATCTGGCTGCAAACTTTGCGAAGAAAAAAAAGGTACTGTTGATTGACGCAGATATTCAAGGTTCTGCCAGTTGGTGGTTTGGGCGCAGTCAGCAGGGAATGGGATTTGATTTATCTCAAGAAACAGATCCCACACTTTTAGGTGATTTACAAAAGATAACAGGTTACGATTTAGTAGTAGTAGATACGCCTCCCGCGCTGCGCTCTGAAGCATTAGTGGCGGTAGTTGCGATCGCAGATTATCTAGTTTTGCCTACACCCCCAGCCGCAATGGATTTAGCTATCCTAGTGGAAACAGTCAAGCAAGCCGTCATCCCCGTGGGAACTCCTCATCGGGTACTGCTTACCAAAGTGGATACGCGCAGTATGGGGGAAGCAGTAGAAGCAAAAAACACTCTGACTCGATTAGGTATTCCTGCTTGTAATACCTTTATCCGTGCTTATAAGGCTCATGAACGAGCGGCACTTGAGGGTGTAGCGATTAGTCAATGGCGAGGAAGTAATGCACGGGAGGCGGAGTTAGACTACCGCCGTGCAGCTGATGAATTACAGCGTGATTGGAGAAAATAATAATGGCTAGGAAACAAAGTCTCTCTGACTTACTACAAGAAGAGGCGCAAAAATTTACACCCCCCGAAGGGGAATCTGCGATCGAAATTACAGCAGAAAAAATTGCCGAAGAACAAGCTTCATCAGATGAAGAATCCTCAGCACAAACACCTGAGCCAAATTCTACTAAGCGCACAACTCCAACTAAGGCTGAATTAGAAGCAATTGTCAAAGAGTTGACTGCTAATCTGGAAAAAAGCCATCAAAACGAAGCATCTCTTGGGCAAGAAATTGCTGATTTGCAATCAAAATTATCTAAACAAAAAACATTAGCATCCGAACATAAATCCTTAGTGCAACAGGTTACAAAAGAACTTGAAGAAACCAAAAAAACAGCACTGCAACTCGCAGAAGCGAATTCTAAGCTTATAGAAGAAATTAATGCTTTAAAACAAACAGCAGAAGATAATTCTAAACTAGCTGTAGCTGTAGAAGAAACTAGTGCTATAAAACCCGTAAAAGAACACTACAATCCATATAACTACAAAAAATCACATCTTTCATCAGAAAGACTAGCTCAAAATCAACCAGATCAGTATGCTGGTAGTGTTGTAAAAGAAAGTAGTGCTATAAAACCAGTAAAAGAACACTACAATCCACTTAACTACAAAAAATCACATCGGTCATCGCAACCACTAGCTCAAAATCAACCACAAAATCAACCAAATGAGTATCCTGAGACTTCTAATGAGATGTGGTTACTTGACTAGAACCAGTTCATCAGTTAGATAAAGGTTAATGGTACAAATTAAAATCTATGGCACTGCTTCATTTATACGTCATTCTCGCAGTGCCATTTCTGACGCAATTCATTCTTGTGTTGTTGAAGCTCTAGTATATCCTCAAGACAAGCGTGCCCATCGCTTCTTTCCTCTCGAACCCGATGATTTCATCTATCCCGTCGGACGTTCAGAAAAATACATCATTATTGAGATTAGTATGTTTGAGGGACGCACTATTGAAACAAAAAAGAAACTAATTAGGTTGTTGTTTTCCCGTTTATCTGAGCAAGTTGCAATTGCACCTATAGATATAGAAATCACCATTACAGAAACTCCAAAACACAACTGGGGTATCCGAGGAACAACAGGAGATGAATTAAATCTAGATTACCAAGTGCAAGTGTAAATCTTTGCAGCTTGTAGGGCGGGCATTACAATAGACATCTCCAGAAATAAAATATGCCTCATTCAGAACCCTTGTAAAGACTTAGCAATGCTACGTCTTTTTTTCGGAGATGTCTAATAAACTGCTGTCTTTTTGTAAGATAAATTTACCATCTCTCTAGCTGCTACATTATCTACAATTCTGCGAAAGCAACACGATTAAAGATAAAATACTAGCTATGACAGAAGGAATTAGCAACAGATAAAAAACTTTCCAGATTAGGGTTACAGAAAAATTATTTGAGAGTTGGGCTATCTTTAAACTCGAAAGTCTAAAATATGCTGTGCGGTGATTTGTGGTTGTTCCAAGTGTGGGAGATGACCACAATCTTGAATCCAGACAAGGGTACTGTGTGGAATTGCTCTTTTAAATCTCATGGCATCTCTAGTACCCAAAATTTTATCGGAATCACCCCATAAAATTAGCGTTTGTTGCATAATTTGTGATATTTTCTTAAATCTAAAAGCACTGTAACCACCACTTTTAGTGAAAGCAATCAAAGCTTTATGCCAACTCGGCATTTGTAGATGTAATGCGCCACAACACAGCGCATCGACAGAAGCAAGACTTTGATTTTTATATCCAATGCGGGAAACGCGATCGCGCACTTTCAAATTACTTAAAAACTGAGTTGCTAAATAATCAAATGGGGGAAACATGAATTTGCTCAATGGGGAACCATCCGCCAACCCAGCACTATCAATTAACACTAACTTTTTTACTACTTCCGGGTAAGTCAATGTAAAATCAATTGCAGTCGCACCCCCCATCGAAGCGCCTACCAAAATTACAGGTTGGTTAATCAGACTTTTCCAGAAATAATAAAGATGGGTTTTAATAGCAGTTGGGCTATAGGCAATTCCTGGGAGTCTATCTGTAAACCCAAAACCTAACAAATCTACCGCCCAAGTTTCATTATGTCCAGATAATAATGGTAAAAGTCGCCTAAATTCTAATACAGAACTATCAAAGCCGTGAATTAATAAAATAGGAGTTCCACCACTCCCTTCTTTGACGAATGTTGTAGTAATTGGTTGATTAATTAAAAGAGTAGTGATCGCAGTTGTTTGAATACTTTGAGCTAGTGCGATCGAGGCAGATTCTGTCAGTTGCCCAACTGTTTTAGGAAGAAAATTCGGAAACATAAATTTAAGTTTATCATACTAGCTTGCTTTCACCCATTGCTGATTTTGTTAAACAACAAAATTACACAAAATAACATGCAAAAAGTTTAATTATAATATATAAAACATAGTCCACAGACTCTCAAAGCATTCTATCTCCTAGCTCCTAATTGTACAGACGCCATTAATCGCGTCTCCCAACTCCTAATTGTACAGACGCCATTAATCGCGTCTCCCCATTCCCTCAAAAATTATGAAATCAAAGAAAGTTTTTTAAAATGTCAAAATTGGGACTAAAGCCACGTACAATTAAAATCGCCTATCCCTTAATCTAGGAGCTAATACCATGCCAATGGCCGTTGGCGTAATTGAAACTTTAGGTTTTCCTAGTGTTTTAGCCGCAGCAGATGCAATGGTCAAAGCTGCCGCAGTCACAATTGTGTATTATGGTCAAGCGGAAAGCGCCCGCTTGTTAGTCGCCGTCCGGGGACATGTTTCTGAAGTAAATAGAGCTGTTGAAGCCGGAATCGCTGCTGGAGAGGAAGTAAAGGTTGGTACAGTAATTACCTACTACATCGTTCCCAATCCCCCGGAAAATGTGGAAACTATATTACCAATCCATTTCACTGAACAATCAGAACCTTTCCGCATATTCTAAGCAATTTTGCTATCAACATCTGGAGCGAAGCTTCGTACAATTAATTTGTAGCCCCCCTCTATCGTTTATTCATACAGGAGATTAATAATGTCATTACAAGCAGTTGGAGCACTTGAAACGAAAGGTTTCCCTGCGGTGCTAGCAGCAGCAGATGCTATGGTAAAAGCTGGGCGAGTCACCCTCGTTGGTTATATCAGAGTAGGTAGCGCTCGCTTTACAGTTAATATTCGTGGTGATGTTTCTGAAGTAAAAGCCGCTATGGCTGCTGGTGTTGAAGCTGCCGAAAATGTTTATGGCGGTACATTAGAATCCTGGGTGATTATTCCTCGTCCCCATGAAAACGTTGAAGCTGTTCTACCAATTGCTTATACAGAACAAGTCCAAGGCTATCGAGAATCTGTAGAAAATCCCATTGTTAGATCAAACAGTCGATAGATTTAGATTCAACCTTTTGCGGGGGACGTCAAAACAAAAAATTCCCATACTAATGAATTTAAAGAGAAGTTTCTTGTCAGACTTCTGACTATCAAAAGTTTAAAGGA
Organism: Nostoc sp. ChiVER01; assembly: GCF_034531155.1. NCBI lineage: Bacteria > Bacillati > Cyanobacteriota > Cyanophyceae > Nostocales > Nostocaceae > Nostoc > Nostoc sp. ChiVER01. Next base: position 243,478 of record NZ_JAVRBS010000002.1, read on the forward strand.
TTGCATTCTTTATGTTTTTAAATTCTACATAAGTTTAATTTTGAAGCAGAGGAAAAGCAACAGTCAAAGTCAATAGTCAAAATCAATATTGACTGTTGACTATTGATTTTTAAAAATATAAAATTTGTAAGAATAACTTGCCAATGTTAGAGGCATTGTTATGAATGAAACTAGTTTAGAAAGGATAAATTGACGTATTAATCCTTTCTATCCAGAATAGCGTAGACTCAGCCATGTGGAATACTGGATCTGATCCCAGGCTCTAGCGATAATATTTATCCAAGAATTTATTTAAGGTTTATATAACTTTATATAATGGTTTACCAAAAATATACTGAGGTTTAATATAACCAAGTATTTTCTAGGTAAGGGCTTGTAGAGCCTTAAAACTTATACGGGTGAAATTCGCCTGACATTGAGTTAAATTTAGATTCGTTCTCGACTTGGTTACAAAATGTTCAGATTTCCTCAACCCACCTCGCGCAAAGGTTTATCTCTGCCACTGTAGACAGATTTCTATTCTCAGTTATAAAACATAACTTTACAAAAAAGTTAAATCAAAAAATAGCCCAAAATCCTTATATATAAGGGTTTGGGACATTTGGGAATTGTAAACAAGATATCAATATATAAATTTCTGCATAATTGTAGTGAATTAAGACGTAATAAAAGTGGAATCACTGAACTATTTTCATGAGACTCATGAAATCCGGGTAGGTTGCCAGTTAAACAATTAGGTGGGACAAATGGGGGTTGTGATGCAAACTTCAAAATTGAGTTTCGAGGAACGCAATCTCACTATGACAGCAGATGTGGAACAACTAGCTCTAGATTGGCGAAAGCGCTTGGCTGCGGAATGTCCAGACCAAAATGAACCTGCTCGAGAAAGTATTATTCTCTGGCTATTGGGATCTGACTCCAAGCGGTTTGATCTGTTTAACCCTAAAGAACTCGATATTGCCAAGCAAGCGATGGAATATCGCTGGAGAATTTTACGTCAACGCTATTTGGGGCTAGGGCGAGAACGTGCTTATCGGAACTTGATAACGCGATTAGGGAGTTTAGTAACATTACGGAATAAGATTCAGACTTGGGTTTCCCTAAGCCGCGATCGCCAGCGTAGTGTCATGGATGTGTTACAAGAAGTACTTCAAGAATTACTGCAAAGTGACAGCCAGATGCAACAGCAAATGGCTGATATTGCTAAATATACAAGTGATAGACGATTGGGAGATGCCCTGCTATTTGCCAGTGTAGAAGAATATTGTCTGCGACCAGTCCGCAATCAACCCCTATTAGCTTATCGGTTCGTGAATTACTTGCGTCGCACTCAGCGCGGTGGTTTAACCCAAGTGCCTGGCCGTGACTTAATTAGACTGGTGTCAGAAGAAGTTCTTACAGACGACAATGACAATCGAGTTAACTTAGTTGATAGTCAGGCGATCGCAGAATATCAAGAAGCACAACAGCTAGAAGAACAACAAGTCCTACGTCAGTCAGTCCAAAAAGAATTTGAAAATTATTTACAAGAAAATCTGGGAACAGATGCACTACAGTGGCTACGACTATATTTACAAGGTAAATCCCAAGAAGAGATTGCCCATAAATTAAATAAGCCGACTAAAGAAGTATACCGTCTGCGAGAAAAAATCAGTTACCACGCTGTGCGTGTTTTTGCTCTCAAAGGTCAACCAGAGCTAGTAGACAATTGGCTCTCAATTTCTTTGCAAGAACATAACTTGGGGTTAACCCAAAACCAATGGCAGCAACTTGATCAAAAATTGACTCCTCTAGGACGGCAGATTTTAGATTTGCGGAGAGCAGGTAACTCAATAGAAGCAATAGGCCAACAGTTAAAACTCAAAACCCATCAAGTGTTAGGTGAATGGACAAAAGTCTATCTTGCTGCCCAATCTTTAAGAAGTCAGGAGTAGCCTGTGAGGCATTTAGTTGCTCAATTAAAGTGGTGTACCAAACTAGGAGATAGCGAACAGGGGAGAATTCATCGCAAGTTCATCCCCTCATGCCTCAGTTACTAGAGTAGAACTTCAAAAGGTAGAAGCAAAAGGAACCACGCTTAAAAGCATGGGATTAATTTTGAACGCGTTATGTATCGTAGCAATTTTCAGTTGATATATTTTTTATACTAGTAAGCTTTATATATACAACTAAAATTTTGATTAATTAATTAAACTTTAAATCATATTTCTGTAAGTGAAATCGCTGATTCCAATTTTATACATAATTGTTATGTTGTAATCGAACTCTAGACTGAGCAAACTTAGAGTTCAACTCAAATAGATTAGAGATTTTGCTGCCGTATTCTAAATAAGATTACGGTCTAAACAAATTTATAGTGACAAAGTTAGTTTCCTACTCTTGAATCCATTTTTTATAAATATTTCATGCAGACTGAGGTTTTTAGTGAACTTTTCCCCCTAATGAGTACAGCCACCCCCCAAACTTTGGAATGGCTGCTCAACGTTGCAATTGAACATGAATATCCATCTGGGCGAGCCGTTGTGATGGAAGATGCCTGGGGTAACGCCGTTTACTTCGTTGTTTCAGGTTGGGTCAAAGTCCGGCGTACCGTCGCAGAAGATTCAGTTGCTCTGGCAATTTTTGGTAAAGGCGATTTTTTTGGAGAAATGGCAATTTTGGATGAATCCCCACGCTCAACCGATGTCATAGCCCTTTCATCTGTGAATTTGCTGAGTGTATCTAGAGAGCGTTTTATTCAAATCTTGTTCAAAGATCCACAGTTACATCACCGGATGTTACAACTGATGGTGCGACGATTGCGGCAAATTAACTTGCGCTTACAAATGCGATCTTCACCACCAGCAGTTAAACTCGCCTATACCCTAGTGACTTTAGGCGAAAGCTATGGTCAAGAATCGAATTGTGGAAAGGAAATTTTTAACATTCCTTTCAAAGATTTAGCGGAGGTAACAGAAATTGGTGTTGACGAAACCACCAAAATTATGGAAAAGCTGCATGAGAAAGGGTGGATCAAAATTGACAGCACCAACAACATCATTTATCTCGTGAACTTTAAACAGTTGATGAACTTGGCTGGCAAAGTGTGATTGCTAAGGGTTATGAAGGGCTGACAAATTAAAAAATATTCAATTATTATTTTGGGGTGGATAGCGCTCAGTCGAACGCTGTACACCCCACAATAATTGAATTGACTTTTGCAATTTAAAACACTCCCAAGCGCAAGCAACATCTGGACTTAAATGGAGCTTGCGCTGGTTAAAATCTAGTCAAGTACTTCTGTTACAGAACCTCCAATAGCTGTTTAATTTTTGTGTCTTGACGTTCTTTAAATTTTTCTGGAAAAACTAATTCGAGCGCAATCTTGCCATTTGTCTGTTCTTCTACAGCATGAATTTCGGCAACAAATCGGTTAGATGAGAGATTATCCTCATCCTCATTCAACAGTAAACCAACTAATGGTTTGACAGTTCGCATCGTGTGCAAATCCTGTTGTCCGATCATTTTGTGAGAAGACACGGCTTTTGTATCCTCTATTTCTAAGCGCAAACCTGTTGTTCCTAATTCTGTGGCTACTGCAAAGAAGAAGTTACCATCCCAGTAGAGTCGGCTATGGCTATTTACCTGCTTGCGTACCTTTTTACGACTAGTTTGTTTTACGTCACGCAAGGCCCGAGTCAGACTTGTGGCTAAGAATCCAAGAGAAGCGAAGGGTTGGTCTACATACTGGCCCTTTTGAGAATACCACTCTCGGACATCAGAATATAAAACTAAAGTTAAAGCATCACGTTGGGCATCGTTGAGCTTCACAAAATCAACAGCCAAAAGCGTTTCTGTGTCATTAATAGGAGAGACTCGGACAATCTGCGCTGTTAAAGAGGCGCTAGCAGTATAATCTCCCATCACCTCAACTTCCGCTTCCTCGAGTAAATTGGGCCAAGTTTCTAAAGAAATTAATGCCCCAGTTTCTGAAATATTTATCGTTTTGCCCATGATTGTTTGACCATTACTGCTAATTAAGATCGGGAGGCGACGCTGTAAACGGTGGGCAGTACGTACTTGTGGTTGTTCAAAGCCAACCAGCAAAGCAGCTATCAGCAAAACCAGATTAAAAACAGACCACATGGTGTTGACTAAGACCGCTTGCCAATCTTCAGGATGTAGCAGCAGCCAATAGGGAACAGCTAGTAAGGAAGAGACTACAAGTGCTGTCACCACCAAAAGACCACGCATCGATTCCCAATCAAAGGTGCGTTTGGTTATAGAAGTTCCTTTGTCGGTAACATTAAATGAACCCAGCTTTGGATTAAACAGCGCTAACATCGTCACCCACCCAGCCTGGAAAGCCATCGCAAATTCAAAAATTTCATTCCAGAAGGAGAAACGGACGTTTTTGTAAATGATGTAGTTAGTAAAAAGGGACAGGAGAATATGGGGTAGGGCGTAGGCTAGAGTTTCTAAACCCAAACCTTGGACAGAGTTAATGCCAAATAGTAAAAAGAGTGTGGGAGCGATCGCATATATTAGTCGAGGATAACCATACAAAAAGTGGGAAGTCGCGCTAAAATAACAAATCCGTTGTGCAAATGTCAGGTTCAGCTTTGGATTAAAAATGGGGTTTTCTAATCGCAGAATTTGCGCCATCCCCCTCGCCCAACGCACTTGTTGTCCTACGTAAGAGGAAAATGTTTCTGGCGCTAAACCAGCCACCATAATTTTGTCGTAGTAGACAGACTTGTAACCTAGCGAATGCAATCGCAAAGCAGTGTGGCAATCTTCCGTCACGGTTTCCACCGCAATTCCCCCAACTTCTAAAGCGTGGGATTTACGGATTAATGCTGCGGAACCGCAGAAAAAGGCGGCATTCCAAAAATCGTTACCTTTTTGCAGTACCTTATAGAACAGTTCATTGCCTGCGGGTATTCTACCTTTAGTGACCAAATTACGCTCAAAAGGGTCGGGGTTATAGAACCAGTGAGGAGTTTGGACAAACGATACTTTGGGATCGAAGAAAAAACCCATTGTATGCAGGAGAATTTGCCGCGATGGAATGTGGTCGCAGTCCAAAATCAACACTAAATCGCCATCGGTTTTGTAAAAGGCGGTATTGATATTACCAGCCTTCGCGTGGTCGTTATTGTCCCGCGTCATGTGTATACAGCCAAGTTCTTGGCACATTTGCCTTAGCTGTTCTCGTCTTTTACTAAACTGTTCTCGGCGTGGGTCGTTCTCTTTATACTTTTCTGGACGACCATCATCAAGGACATAAACCTTTTTTTTATCAGGGGCATAATCACAAGCTAAGGCTGCCACAGCCGTCTTGCGAACAATCTCCACATCTTCGTTGTATGTAGGAATGTAGATATCAACTTTGAACCATTCCTGTTGAGGAATGTTTGTTAGATTAACTGCTTGGCGTTCTTGAATTTTCAGGGTTTGAAAGTATGCCAATACCAAGGTGAGGATGGCATAAAGTTCGGCGGCGTACAAGAATACACAAGCGATGCTGTTAAGCCAACCATCAAAGTTTAGGGTGTAGCTGGTGCGGTAGTATAAATAACGCAGCGTTGTTACCATACTCAGCCACAGCAGAAACAAGTGATAATACTGGCTGATTTCTGAAGAGGCCTCTTGGAACTCCGCGTGTATCACCAATTGACCGAGTAGCACAAGAAACACTGCTACCAATCCCTGCTGCCAAACTTCTATTGGAGTAATAATCAGTGGCACTGAGAGTACCAATAGCAGCACGATAAACCACTTAAACTGTTTTACACCAACCTTTTGAAGAGTGCGGTCAAAAAATCTAGGGGTAATATCAATCAACCAATTGCTAAATTTTGAGCGCTGGCGATCGCGTGATTTCCGGGGTGGGGTGTGGGGGGAAGATGACATTGTGGATCTAAATTTTGAAATTTAAAATGGGCAATACCTAATCGAAAGTGTCTACTTTTTATCAGCAGTTAAACGCTTGATATACAACTGAAGAATCCCGTAAAGAATTAGAGACACAGTGAAAATGCCTATAGGTAGCAATAGCCAATTTTCTTGTAAAAAGCGTGATGCTTTACTGAGGATAGTGGTATTTTCTAAGCGACGAGTGTTTGGGGCGCTTTGGAAAAACTGTAGTTGATAGGCATCAGCATCGTAGGAAACTGGGTCTTTTTGATCGCTACTAATTAGCACCGTATCTTTTTTGAGTTGGAAGAACCACGGGTCTTGGTTGAGGACTTGTCGCACTCGCTCTAAACCAGTTTCGGTTTGAGATGTTAAAGCGAGAACGACGCGATCGCTGTTCCAAGGAGAGATAATTTGCTTAATCATCCCTTGTGTATCCTGGGGGGTCTGAACCACAGCATTGGCAAAGGAACGGGAGTATGCTTGACTCAAGTTGAAGCCAGTGGAATTAAATACTTCGGGAAAAGGAAAGTCTTCTCGCGTTCCAATTCCTACCAAATGGTCATTTTTGCGGGCTTGTGTTGGCAAAGCATCTGGTGTATAAACATTTAGTTTGACAGCATCTGCTTGACTAAGCCTTCCCAAACGTTCGCTAAAAGCCAATAAGGTCAAAATATCTGTCTTCGAGGGGGTTTGGGGCACAACAATCGCTGTCTGAGACAAATCCTGGGGTGCAGCAAAGGGGAAACCAAATTTCAGCAGGTTCAAATCTGGTAGTTGTGTAGAGATTTCCCGCTTCAGGTCGAAGCTAGTATCAGAATGCACCGTACCTGTCAGTTGTTGATCTGGTGGTTGAAGACAGTTTTGTTTATCAAACGGTTCTCTCGGATTCATCCGCATGAAAACTTGTAGTTTCGAGTTGGGTTTAATCAAGTTTTCCGGCAAATTAACTTTAAGATTTTTGCGGGTTTCTCCCGACTCAGAATCAAGACGTGCGCCACCGATGAAAACTCCATCCAGTAAAACTTCAACCGCAGAAGTTCGCGGATTAACCTGCGGCCCGTAGCTGTACACCAGATTCATCGAACTACCCCGCAGAAATCTATCATCTGGTAGAGCATGAAAATCAATTTCAACTGGTGGCGCTCCGATGCCACGTACAGTTACATCACTAAACGGCTCACCATTTACTTGGGTTTTGATGTCGCCTAGTTTAAAAGAATTTTGTTCTGGCAAATAACGAGGCCACTGGCGGAGTCCTGGTGTCGAAGGTTCCTTGAGGGTGTCTACAAAAACCACCTGACCAGTACCCATTTTTTGCAAGTCTGGCTGTGATAAAAATTGGGTTGCCTTTTCTACAGCTTTTGCACTGTTCCCAGTCGCAATTAAAACCGGAACCCCGCTTTTTTCAGCTTTAGTTATAATCAACACCCCTGTTTCATCTGGTACGGGGTTATTATCACGATCAAGAATTTGATTGCTGATGACTTTCAGGGGCAAATTCTTCCAAGTATTTAAGGTCGGTTGCTCGTTGGGAGTACCAATAATGACTAAGCGATCGTTTGCCTTCACATTTGCGACATCAGACACCACGCTTGTCTGAATCGGGCGAAAATCTGCGATTCTCCCCAATGCCGCTTGTAAGCGAGCTGCTGCTGTCAACCAGGATTGATCAACTTGACTTGGTTGCAAATAAGCAATTTGGTTAGTTTCTAAGCCAAATTCGTCAAAGAAAGGATAAGGATAGCGGCTGAAATTCAAAGGAATCGGCTGCCGTTCATAGTTAAAGATTAATTTGGAATCTGGCAGAATCTCTGTCCACAAGTCGGGGCTACTAGGGTCGCTACATTCGAGAGTGTTATTCTGCTGTGCCACCAATACCAGTTCGTTGTAGTCTTGCAGCAGCTTTGGTGGGATATTGAACAGTACTTGACCGACTTGGGACTCTTTGCGATTGAGTGGTACGCTACCAACACTGATGCCATTCAATAGCACGGTCAGGTTAGAGCGATTAGCATACAGCGATGGTGAGTGTTGAAAACGGATTAAAGCTTGTACCTTACCCTGGTCTAGCTTCCAGCCACGAGGACGAGTAAAGGCAAGACGACCTTCTGAGTAAACCCCACGCAAGCGCATCCGGTTGCCCACAATCGGACTACGATTAAATTCTAGGGTGTAAGTTGCCAGATTCTTGGCACTAGGAGCTTTTAAGTCTGCTTTACTAGTATTTTCTGATGTCGTTGCTTGAGCTAATAAAGTTACTTCTTGTTGCAGATCGCCTTTGGTTTGAGCTTGAGCGCTCAATAATGAATTAGGAAACAAAAAAAAGCAAGAAGTAACAATAATTGCTTTTTTACTTGTTTGGGAAAGATGAAACAATTGCTTCATGGTAGAGGGTGATTTTAGTGTGAATTTACTCAAATTTTTTATGTAAAAAGCACAAGTGTTTTGTTGCTTTTAGAACTTCAAAATCATCCCATCAGATTGTTTTAAAAAATCAACGGGAGCCAGTCTGCGGGGAGTAAAAGTTAGTTGGGAAGCTTATACCCTAACTCAGCGTCAGGGGATATCATTTAAGCAATCGCTGGGGAATTGTCTTTGGAGGTAGCAATCCTAACCAAGCCAAATTCTGGGTATAATAAGCAGATTGATCTCCCCAAATTCCCTGCTTGTATTGAGGCAGTATTTTTTTTACAAGCAGTTCTTGAGCGATCGCTGGTTTCACTACCTGCATAGCGGCATACAACATAGCGTATTGGGATGTAGCTTCGTAATCCACTAATGGTTTCCCTTGAAGATCAATGCGTGCTGGTATCGATTGTTTACTCCATAGTTTTTGCAGGTGTTGAGTGGATGTCACTAGATAGCGCTGCGCTTGGGGTGAGTTAAACCAGGCAGCATCCAACGACAAACGCCACCAGACTCGATAGGAATCAAAACTATACAAACTCTTCAGAGTGCTAGATGCTGGTAGGGTTTGGTATTGTCCTGTTTTGGTATTTAAAACTACCCAATCACTGGGTAAACCTACGCTAGAAAGCTTTGCAGAATCTTCTAGCACTTGATAGCTGCTGTCTACCAAACTCAACCAATCATGTTGGGGATCAACTTGTGCAAAGATGCGAAAAGCATAGGGTGCAAAATAAGAGGGATTCAAGTAAACGGTAGATGCATCCGGGACAAATGCAGCTACAGGCCCTGGTAACAGGTAGCGCTTACCTTGGGTTTTTGAGATAGTGGACAAATTCCACAAATCTTGCAGTTTGAGTTTTGCTAGTTTCAAGTATTCGGGTTGATTCCAACGTCGTGATGCTAAAATCAGGGCAGTAATCGCATCTATATCTCCATCGCTAGCAAAGTTGCTGTCGATTACACCCCAGTTACCATCTTCCTTTCGTCCCCACTTCCAAGCCCACAAACTATCTGTGCGTTTACCACCAACTTGGCGCTGGAGGTTATTTTCCGACCAGTTTAAAGTCAGGGCAAAAGTTGCTGGATCATTAATCAGTACTGCTCGTAGCAAAGCATAAGCTTGACCTTCACTAGTTGAGCGATCGCTTGCTTCGTAATCAATCACGCGTCCATCTGACTGAATAAATCTTTGGCGGTAGCTATCCCAACTTTGGGCTAGGAATTCCCGGTTGGGGGTGGATTTGGGAAGATCAGCTAATAATCCAGTGGGATTTTGACTACTACCTTCAGTGGGGACGTTTGCCACCGGAGTTTTTTCATCCGGCGTTTTGGGGTTTGCTGCCGAGTAACTAGAGACACAGGCAGATAAACCAATCAGGCAGGTAATAGCTGCCACTTTTGGGAAGTGCCACATCCTAAGAACAGTTTGATTTGTAAAAGATTTAAGCGATCGCTAATTTCTGTTTCGACGTTGATAATCTTCCCAAGGGGGTTGAAATCCTCGTCGTAGCAGAAAGTCTGTTTGGATTTGCTGTATTTGCCGAGATGCATCGCTATCGTTTCCTCCTTCTGCGGCTGCTTCTAATTGCAGTTGTTCTAGCTGTGCCAGTGCTGTCAAAGGCTGATCTAAAATCGCATTCAATCCAGCAAGGGCGCGGCGTGTGCCTTTGTCTTCTGGTTTTTGTGCCAACACTTGAGCATAAATCTCCTGTGCTGAGTCAAAACGGCGTTGTTCAAAGCGAATTCCGCCTAAAGCCGCTAAGGCATCGATATTATCTGGTTGCTGCGCCAAAATAGTCTGATAGGTACTGCTAGCCAAATTCAAATTACCTACAGATCGAGCCAACTCTGCCTGTAACTGGTATGAGTCAGAAGTATTGGGAATACGGGCAATCAACTGCTTCATCCGCGCTTGTGCTTGGGCAGGATTGCGTTTTGCTATCACCTGTAATAGGCGCAGTTGTAGTGGTATGGAACTAGGGTCAGTTTCTACCAGATAACTATATAAAGCTTCTTTTTGCGGATCAGTAGGCAACGCTCCTATCAAACTGTATAGTTCTGGAGGAGTATTAGTTGCTGGTTGTGTAGCTAACCAATTGTTGAGAACTGCCTCTGCTTCTGCTTGGGAAATCCGCTTGGCTTGATAGGCGATACTAGCACGCCCTAATTGAATCGACAAATTTTGAGGATTGCGAGCTATTAATTGGTCATAAACTGTCACAGCCTCATCAAAACGCTTTTGTTGCAGTCGCACTCCAGCCAATCCGCCCAAAGCAGCATCAATAATATCGCTATTATTTGGCTTGCTAGCAATCACAGCTTGGTAGCGTTGGGCGCTAGCTTCGAGATTACCCTCACGACGCTCAATTTCTGCTGCTAATAATTGGGGCGCGAGGTCTTTAGCGCCTGCGGGGGTAGCTGTATAAGCTGCCAAAGCTTGCCTTGCACCATTCAACTCTTGGCGCTGCACATACATTTGCGCCACCCGGAAATTCAAAAATGGTACGTTAACCCCCATTTGTAAAAGATTTTGGTACACAGGTAAAAATTCTGGGTCGGGAGCATCAATGTTCACTAAAGCATTAGCTAGCTGTTGCAACTGCGCGCGATCGCTCGGCGTTGATTGTATTGCAGTAGTCAAACGCTGTTTCAAGTCATTTTTACCAAGCAAACCTAGCTGATTTTCTAAAGCTAATTGCTGTACCACCAGACTTTGATCGTTGGGAAATTCTAACGCCACCCGTCGGTACAGTTGCAGTGCTGTTTGTCGTCCTTCGGGGAACCCAGTAAAGACATCAGCGACTTCGCGCAGTAGTTTGGGGGAAGGGTTGGGATCGGTTTGCAGTGCTTGACGATAGAGATTTAAAACTTGCTGGGTGAGAGTGGGGTTATTGGTGTACTTGCGAATTTCATTGAGCGATCGCGCTAAGGGCAAAATCGCATCTGGCCTTCCCTGTAATACATCCAAAACCGCCAACGCTTGAGCTTGTTGTTGATTGGCAAGGTATGCTATAGCTAGTTCTTTACGGGTTTCAAACCCCATCTCATTAAGTTTATTGGAGCGCTGCAACTGCGCTTCTAACACCTGTACTGCCTCTCCAGGATTGCCTGTTTCTCGTAAGGTGCGACCATAGGCTAGTGCTGCATAATCTGTAATGGCTTTGCCGGTGGTGCGGTAGCGGTTAAACAACTCCAGTGCTTTCGGAAAATCCCCACTGTAACTATAAGTTTGGGCTGCATCAACGACTGCTTTTGGCGTGGGGTTGTTGTTCAGCACGGTTTGGTAGTCTGCTAGGGACTCGCTTAAGCGTCCTTGATAAGAGTAGAGTAGAGCACGGTAATGACGACCTTCTGAGTCGTTAGGATTTAACTCTAATAAAGTTGTCAGAGCCTCAATTCCTTTTAAGTTCCACGCAGGACGATAAGTAGCCAATATACCAACTGTTTTTAAAGCTAGTTGGTTGTTGGAGTCTGCCGCCAGTACTTGTTGATAAGCACTCCAAGCTTCGGGAATACGTCCGGCTTTGCGATAAGCGATCGCTAATCCTAACCTAACTTGCGAAGATTGCGGTTGACTTTTAAGGGCTTGCTGGAAGGCTGCGATCGCATCATTAATCAAGCCTTTTTTTAAGAATGCAAAACCCTTTTGTGCCGATACTGATAAGTTCTGTGCTTGAGCGGGGGCAATGCTGCATAAAGGTGGCACAGTTAGCAAGTAAGTAAAAAGGAAAAATGAACAAGTAAAAAGAGAACGATATTTAATTTTTTTAGCTTTTCCCTTTTGCCTTTTATCTATATTATTTTGGCTCATTGAGTAATTCTCCCTCTGGGAGTGATACCAAATTCTGATTTCACTCTGATACCGAAGACTGTTTCTGAGAAATCATCACGCGCTTGAACCGAGAAGCCTAGCCGTAGATTGTCAAGAAATTTAAAATCATAGAACATTTCTAATACATCGGGACTATTTCCACGACGTAGCTGATCGTTAGAGAGAGCGCGGCCATAAGCTAGTCCTACTCGGTCATCTGGGGTAAACAAATCCACAAAACTAGCTCCCAAGACGTAAGTATTTGCACCCTCTCCTAAAGTGCGGTTTTCGTAGTGCCCATAGCGCCCAAATAAACCTAATTTCAGATTGGGAATAAAGACTTCGGCGTTGAGACCGTATGCTTCTTCGCGATCGTTTTTATCAGTACCAAATTGATTGTTACCTCTGGCAATGCTATAGCTTTCAAGGAAGCTATCATTAACACCAGCGTCGCGATCGCTAGCATAAGTACCACGAATAATTGCATTGCCGTAACGGATGCCGATTTCGCCAGCAAATCCATCTAAAGAAAAGTCACCAATTTTATCTGCTGATGAAAAGACTGCTGCTTTGGCTTCAATATTGTCGGTGATACTCCAATCGGTTAAGAAACCAGTGCGGGAACTAATTCCTGTCGCCGCCAGTGCTGGGTTCGTTTGAAACACCGGATTAAAGAATTGACTGGCTCCATCTTTAGCAAAGCTGTTGCGATCAAAATAAGAGGTTAAATCTATTTGACCGATCACAAATCGCAGATTAGGTACTCCTGCTAGTGAAGTCGCCAAATAAAGCTCGTTGATGTTCAAACCATCGTTTCGGGAGTCATCGAAGTTGCGGTTGCTGCCTTGGCTTGTTAAGTCCAAGGTTGCCCCAATCAAGGCTTGAGGTGACAGTGGGTAGACTCCGCTAACTCTCGCCCGTGCTGAGGTGTCGCCACCTTGGTTAATATAAACTCCTTGGAATTGTAAAGAGGGTTCCCTTAAACTGCTGCTGGTGAGCTGGCGGCGTTGTTGAGTAGTTATAGATGGGGTAACTGGCACTGCTGTGCTTGGAGTGGGAGGCGTATTAAGAAATGATGGTGTTGTCTGTGGATTGGGTAATTGTTGATTAAAAGTTGGTGCTACTCCTGGTGCAGTTGATTCTGGCGTTGCAGGCAAGTTGGGAAGTGGTGGCAGAGGCGCTGTTTGAGAACTGAGTAGTTGATTAAAAGTTGGCGCTACTCCTGGTGCAGTAAATTCTTGCGTTGCAGCCGAGTTGGAAACTGCTGAGGGAGCCGTTTGAGAACTGAATAGTTGATTAAAAGTTGGTGCTGCTGGCGCAGTTGATTCTGGGGTTGCAGACGAGTTGGCGAGTGGTGGCAGTGGGGCTGAACTACTTGGTGGCTCCGAGCCGTTCATCTGTCCCTGCAATCCTAAATTTAGGTTAGAAGTGTCCCCACCTGCTGCCACTCTTGGTGTAACAGTACGTGTTGCTGCCGGGGCTTTTCCAGTTACCTGCTGCTGGATGAAGACACTCTCCATTTCTTGGAGATCGTTAACTGGTTTAGGTTCCACAGCTTTCAATACTGGATTAGCGATCGGTGCAACTGCCACACCAGTCGTTGCGCGTGGAGGAGGCAATGTTTGCGACCCTGACTGAGATTGTTGACTTTTATTAACGGGTAATTCAGGCACTGGTAGCGGTTCTGCTAAACCCAATTGGTAATCGATAGTCTTTAGCTGAGATGGGTTAACTTGAGCTGAAGATTTTTCGCTCACTGCCAGTACCCAGCAAATCGAGACGGCGACAGTACAAAGCAGTAGATATACTTTGTGGTACTGGCTTGGAAAAGTAAATTTATAACAATCGAGTACTGTTTGCCTCATCAGCCTAGTTGGGTAACAACTACATATTTAGATTATTCAATGTCGCTACTTTAGCAAACGAAATGAGTATTAACCACTAGATTGAATAAAATTTGTAATTTTCAATTAATTAATTAAGAGTCGATAAAAGTTGTTATTTTTCAAAATAGATTGGGCATAATAGGTAAAAACCTAAGCTAGGTTTGGAAATAAACTAGATAATCTGCTTTTTACTATGCAAAATATTGATTTAAAAACTATTTTGACTAATTTTAAAGCTTTGTCTCCTACTAATCTCCAGATAGCTACTTCCTTAGTACTTTTAGCCGCCAGTTATGGCTGTGTTCAAAAAGCACAAGAAAAGGTGGAGATGAAAATTGGAGATATACAACCTATATCAAGTAAAGGTATATACAATGTCGTCGGTAATACCAATCTGCCCGAATCTAGCAAGATTACAGTGGCCGCTGTGCGTTATCTGCGTCCAGTATCAGGACAAACAGAAGCTTTACTAAATTCAGACACCAATACTAACCGTTCAATTCTGGCTCGTCAAATTGTGGAAGTGAAACAGGGAAAATGGGAGGCTGCGCTGAATCTGTGGCAAGTTTCACCCAATGGTAATTTTCAAGAAGTCTGGCAAGCAAATCCAGCACAAATACGATTATTTCCAGAAAATGGCGTTACATTTGTAGCTATTTTCGATCCTGCTACTCAGTCGGAACAGCCAGATAATCAAAACTCTCAAAAGTTGAAGTTAGAAAATCAACAGCTTGAAAACCTTGAAAGCAACTTAATTCGCTTTACTAACGAAGGTGAAAAATATTTACAAGTTAGCCAAACTTTAACAGTACCCCTACCTACGGGGAAAACAATACCACCTCGTCGGCAACCGGAAGACTTGAATGGTGGTTGGGGAAACCGATATCAAATCCCGCCGCAATCCATAGCTTCTAAAACTACCTTACCTCCACCGATTAAAAATAGGCAAACGAATGCCTATCTGACTACTTCAGAGTTTCTCAGGTAAGAATTATAGTGGTTCTCAGTTAATTCGGTACTAAACCCCACCCTCAACCCCTTTCTCGCTTGCGAGGAGGGGTCTATGATGTATCTCATTTGAATTCAAATCTTTTATCGGTTTCTTTTTGATATATAAAAACTGGAATACCAGCCTCAATATGAGCGCTGGCATCCAGATATTAATTACCCAATAACCACCAATTTAGTGGGTTATTGATTTGAGTAGATTTTAAAGGACAGTATTATAGTAAATCTGAAATTTAGGTGGGGATTCTACCTCAGCATTTGTTGCTTGAGACAGTTGTAAGTTCTCCTGCATTGCTTGCATCTGTAGCATCATCTCTTTAATTTGTTTTTGCAACTCTTCAAATTCTGATGGCATAATTGCTGTTTGATTGATTTCACCAGCAGTAATTTCTTTCATATTGTTGGGATTTTCTTGAGCATAGCCAAGGAAAGTCTGGGCAGATGCAAACGCAGAAGTAGCAGCAATATCTCTGATTGTGGTAGTGGTATTTTTTGGAGTTGTAACCTTTGGTACAGGATTTACTGGTTGTACGTTTACCTGCGTCTGGGTTTGCGCTTCAATAGGTTGAGATGCAGTGATTGCATTTTTTGAGATGAGAGCTTGATCAAAAGGTGCCTCGTCATCTAAAAAAGCGCTCAATCCAGAAATTTGCAATCGAGGCTCGGAAATTTGCCATTCTTTTAGTAATGTCTCTTTTTGCTGTAGGTGTTGCTCTAAATTAGATAATTCTTGCTGAATTTTTGCTGATTTGGAAGAAGAATTTCGCCAACCACAGAAAGCAAGTGCTGAAATTCCAGACCCTATACTAAGTGCTGTTGCAAAAACTACGTAAGGGATAGCAATATCTCTAAGTTTGCCATAAAAAATAGGTTCTTCCTGAAATTTGATACCAATTTGTTTATCGCCTAGTGTCGCAAGGGGAAATGACATTAAAGAAAATACACTTAGAGAAGCGATCGCGGGTGGTAGTAAAAATTTTTGCAGCGCAGAAAGTGTCATATTCAGAAAGTTTTTGTAAAAGAGAAGACTATGGGTAGATTACAGCAGATATAATTACCGCTTATAACATCTAGCTTGTATAGAGTTTTCACGGTTAATCAATGTGTGTACTGCCTTAGTATCTAAGTTATTCTCTATAGGAGATATGTTCAATAGAAAACTCATGAAGAACTCAGTAAGTTACGTAAATTTTTTGTAAATTAAGCAACTACTGTAAATTATACAAAGACAAATGCAAAACATAAATAAAAGTTTATACGTATTATCCAGCAAAGATTTTAGCGTTCTTGACTTTCACTATCCAATTTTTGCGGATATAGAAACAAAATTAGCCAAGTATTGCTCTAAGATTACTAAGATGCACAAATGCATGGAAAGTTAATTAAGTAATACAAATAACAGTCAAATAAATGCATTGTAATTAGAGTACATATATTTATCGGTGGCTAAAAATCACATTTACAAAAATGCTTTTTAGCTAAAGATGTTGTAAAATCTTCTTGCTTGGAAACAGCATCATATATTTTTTTGCTGATTCAACTTAGATATTGCCTTACCAGAAAAGTAATAATAGTATGCAAATTATCGATAAAAATAAATCAAGAGCAGTAAGATTACATAAGAAATTACTAATATTTTCCTTAAGTCTATTAGTGTTTTTAGTAATTATATTGACTAAGACACCTGCTAGTATTCAGCTAGATGCTGTTAGGGCTGAGATGCAAACAGAGCAACCACTTTCAACAAGTGGTAGAACAATTGTTGATGCAAAAGGCAAGGTCGTACTGCTTAGAGGCGTTAATTGGTTTGGTATGGAAACTGAGACGCACGCCCCTCACGGTTTATGGCAACGAGATTATAAGGAAATGCTGGCACAGATTAAAAACTTAGGATATAACGTCATTCGGTTACCTTATTCTGTGGCAGGATTGCGATCGCTTAATGTAAGTGGCATTGACTATAACATTGGCAGCAACAAAGAACTTCAAGGTAGAACGCCCTTGGAGGTAATGGATTTAGTTATTCAGGAAGCAGAACGTCAAGGATTGCTAATCCTACTCGACAGCCACCGTCTCAACGATCAGCAAATTCCAGAGTTGTGGTATGGAGACGGCTTTACAGAAGCAGACTGGATCGATACTTGGACAATGTTAGCAATCCGATACAAGAATCAAACTAACGTTATTGGCGCAGACTTAAAGAATGAACCCCACGGCAAAGCTAGCTGGGGTGATAACAATATAAGTACTGACTGGCGACTGGCAGCAGAACGTGCAGGCAATGCAATTCTGGGTGTGAATCCTAATTGGTTAATTGTTGTTGAAGGAGTGGAAAAGAATGTCCCCGGTCAAAAATTGCCGCAGCATTGGTATGGTGGAAATCTGGAAGGTGTAAAAAACTACCCAGTCCGTTTGTCTCGTTCTAATAAGCTAGTTTATTCTCCTCATGAGTACGGCGCTGGGGTGTACAATCAGCCTTACTTTTATGACTCTAACTTTCCTAACAATCTAATTGATCGCTGGCAAATAGGATTTAACTATATCGCTAGTCAGAATATTGCTCCCATCTTGATTGGGGAGTTTGGGGGACGGCAAGTAGACTTAAATTCCAAAGAAGGAATTTGGCAAAATGAGTTGGTGAAATACATTCAAAAAAATAATTTGAACTTTACTTACTGGAGTTGGAATCCTAATAGTGGTGATACAGGCGGAATTTTATTAGATGATTGGCAAAGTGTTGATTTACCTAAGCAGCAATTACTATCCCAACTGCTCCCAGCTGTACAAGTTCAACCGAGTAATCCTCCTGTTTCTCCAACTCCAACTCCTTCTGTCTCTCCAACTCCAACTCCAACTCCTTCTCCTTCTGTCTCTCCAACTCCAACTCCTTCTCCTTCTGTCTCCCCATCTACTACTAGTACTGCTCAACTAAAAGTCACTACTGAGATTAATTCCAACTGGGAAACTGGATTTTGTGTCAGTTTCAAAATTACAAATCAGGGTAATACCAAGGTTAATAACTGGCAACTGGCATTTAACATGAATCAAGCTAAGATTAATAACTTTTGGAACGCAGATTTTAAACAGCAAGGAGCGATACAGTATATAGCGACTCCTTTAGATTGGGGAAAAACAATTGAACCAAATCAAGTACGCGATACAGGGTTTTGTGCCAACAAACTTGGTTCTGACTACCAGCCGCAGCAAGTTGCCGCCGTTTCGATTTGAAGTCAAAAGTTAAAAGGCGAATTTGTCATGATAGGAGAAATCACCAATCCCATTAATCATTGAGTATAAACTCAGCACACAAGATGACTGAAGCAACAGTAACTCTTCCCAACACCTACGTTCGCGAAACCGGGCCAACGATTCATTACCTAGTGGCAATGTCCCAGCCAGAAACCCATCTGTTTGATGTGACTTTGCACCTTGTCGATTACCACTCGCCGATTCTGGATTTAAAACTGCCAGTGTGGACACCCGGTTCCTACTTAGTCCGGGAATACGCCAAGAATTTACAGGATTTTGGGGCTTTTGCAGAGAGTAAGCCTTTACCTTGGCGGAAGATCAGTAAAAATCACTGGCAGATAGATAAAAAGGGTGTTTCAGAATTAACTGTACGTTACCGCGTTTTTGCAAATGAGCTATCGGTACGGACAAATCACTTAGATGCTACGCACGGTTATTTTAACGGTGCGGCACTATTTTTTAGAATAACGGGCTGGGAGAACCAACCCATTCGCGTTACTATCGTACCACCACGCCCGGAATGGCAGGTAACTACTGCCTTACCACCTGTTGGTGAGGAAACAAATACTTTCTTGGCTGGTGATTTTGATACTCTTGTTGATACTCCCTTTGAGATTGGTCGCCACCAATTGTATAATTTTGAGGTTTTGGGAAAACCCCATGAACTCGCAATCTGGGGACAAGGAAATTTCCAAGCCCAGCAGATGATTGCTGATATTCAAAAAATTATTCAGGTAGAAGCACAGATGTTCGGCGGTTTGCCATATCAACGATACGTGTTTCTACTACATCTATTTAGCCAAGCTTTTGGCGGTTTGGAGCATAAGGACTCTTGCTCATTAATTTACCAGCGTTTTGGATTTCGCGCTCAGGATAAGTACAATCGCTTTATCCAATTGGTAGCACACGAGTTCTTTCACTTGTGGAATGTCAAGCGAATTCGCCCAAAAGCATTAGAGGTTTTTGATTACGACCAAGAAAATTACACACCATCATTATGGTTCTGTGAAGGCACTACTAGTTACTATGACTTGTTAATTCCTTTGCGGGCAGGAATTTATGATGTTCAATCGTATTTGAATAATTTGGGCAAAGAAATTACCAGATATGAAATGACACCGGGGCGCAAGGTACAACCCGTTTCTGAGTCGAGTTTTGATGCTTGGATAAAACTTTATCGCCCGGATGCCAATAGCGGTAATTCCCAAATCTCCTACTATTTAAAGGGGGAAATGGTATCGTTGTTGCTGGATTTACTGATTCGCTCTACTCACGACAATCAGCGCTCCCTTGATGATGTGATGCTGAAAATGTGGCAGCAATTTGGGAAAGATGAAATTGGGTATACTCCAGAACAGTTACAGGAAGTTATCGAATCTGTTGCCGGAATTGATTTGACTGATTTCTTTAAACGCTACATTGATAATACTGATGATTTGCCTTTCAATCAGTATTTAAAACCCTTTGGCTTGCAGTTAGTAGCCGATGAGCAGGAAGAATCTTACTTGGGTGTGAGAATAAATACAGAAAATGGGCGGGAGATAATTAAATTTGTGGAGACTGGTTCACCTGCACAAGTAGGGGGAATTGATGCAGGTGATGAGTTATTAGCAATTGATGGGATTAAGGTAACTGCGGGTAGCTTAAGCGATCGCCTAAAAGATTACCAACCAAACGATAAAATTGAAGTCGCAGTTTTCCATCAAGACGAACTGCGTACTTATTCCATCATCCTCACCTTACCAAATCCCACTCGGTATCAGGTAAAACCTGTTGAGCATCCTAACTCCACACAGCAGCAAAACTTTGCTGGATGGCTTGGGGTAGCGATCGCAACTGTTTGATAAAGTAATTGGGGAGTGGGGAGTGGGGAGTAGGGAGTAGGGAAAAGGGAGATAAGGGAGAATTATTGAACAAGTTTCTTCCTTGTCTCTTCCCATTCCCGACTTCTAAGCCGTTCTCACCGCCCCAGAGTAAATCAAACCCCGTTGCAGATCCAGGGTTATAATTGCCCCATCCCGAATTGCCTGCGTTGCTTGCTTCACTCCGACAATCACTGGCACACCGAGACGCAACCCAATGACTGCTGCGTGACTTGTCAGACTTTCTTCTTCCGTAATAATGCCCGCAGCTTTCCGAATTGCTTCCACAAAATCGGCACTAGTGCGGGGTGCAACCAATATGTCTCCAGGATTAAAGTTACTCACATCCATACCAGTATTGGCCACCCGGGCGCGACCACTTACTGAACCTTGTCCTAGTCCAATTCCGTGACCTAGTACTGCCGTCACCACCTCTACCTTTATCAAATCTGTGGAGCCGGAAATTCCCTGGAGTGTACCAGCCGTCATTACTACTAAATCTCCCTGAGACAGTAACTGAAGTTCCTGAGCCACGTTAATCGCAGCTTGAAATGTCTGACCAGTGGAAGGTAATCCTAGTACCAACAACGGTTTGACTCCCCAGACCATTTGTAGCTGTCGCGCTACATTCACATGGGGTGTCACTGCTAAAATCGGTGTACGAGGACGAAACTTAGAGACATTGCGAGCTGTTGCCCCCGTTTGCGTTAGGGTCATGATTGCTGCTGCGCCTAGTTGTTCGGCAATTTGACCTACAGCTTGGCTAATAGCATTAGGAATGGAGCGTCGGGCATCTTTCAAAGAACGTAAGTTCAAATGTTGAGCTTCTTCCTGCTCCATACGCTCGGCAATTCGTGCCATCGTTGCCACTGCTTCTACAGGGAAGCTACCCACGGCGGTTTCATTGGAGAGCATTACCGCGTCGGTGCCGTCTAAAATCGCATTTGCTACATCCGATACTTCAGCGCGAGTGGGACGGGGATTGCTCACCATACTGTCTAACATCTGGGTGGCAGTGATGATGGGAATCCCCAAGCGATTTGCCGTAGCAATTAGCCGCTTTTGGAGTACCGGAACATCCTCGGCTGGCAATTCTACCCCTAAGTCACCTCTGGCAACCATCACGCCATCACACAAAGCCAGAACCGCCTCCATTTGTTCGATGGCCTCGTGCTTTTCAATTTTGGCAATTACTGGCACTTGCTTGCCTGTACTGGAAATTAGTTCTTTAATTTCGATCATGTCCTGCGGATTGCGGACAAAGGAAAGTGCCACCCAATCTACACCTTGATCTAGACCAAACATCAGATCCTCTCGGTCTTTGTCGGTCATTGCCTTAATTGACAGGTAAACGCCGGGAAAGTTTACGCCTTTGTTGTTAGAAAGTTTTCCAGGCACGGTGACGCGACAATGCAAATCACCTTTGTCCCGGTTAATCTCCTCCACAAGCATTTCTACTCGTCCATCATCGAGGAGAATTTTTGCGCCAACTGGGACTTCTTCGGCTAAATAATCATAGGTAACGCAACTAATTTCTTGAGTACCTACAACTGGACGATTTGTCAAGGTGAAGCGATCGCCTTTTGCCAAAACTATAGACCCATTATCAAACTTACCCAAGCGAATTTTTGGGCCCTGCAAGTCTTGGAGAATAGCCACTGGCTGATTTAATTCAAAAGCAGTTTGCCGAATTAAGCGAATACTACGCTGATGATCGGCATGAGTTCCGTGGGAGAAGTTTAGGCGCAGCGTCGTGGCTCCCGCTTCAATAATCGCCTTGAGCATTTCAGGACTGCTAGTGGCGGGGCCAATAGTAGCGACAATTTTTGTCCGGCGCAGAGAATCTCTTAGTTGCATAAGGGCTGAAGTTAGGGAGCTATCTGGGAAGTCATCGTAACTTAAGGGGCATCTCCTTTTCAGTTACTGCCATATCAATAAGATATAAACAGCTAGAGAGGGTTTCTGGGAGAGTGGGGCCTGTGGGATAGACTAGATATAGTACATCAATCTTGTGTCCATCCTTCTAACGAAGGTGTTTATCCCATCAACTTCTTGCCAATTGTCATAACCCCGCTTATCAAAAAAGACTAGTCCTCGTCTGGAATCATACCGTTATTCATCTACTGATATGCAAAGCTGTGGATAAATAT
The DNA here is from genome assembly GCF_034531155.1 of Nostoc sp. ChiVER01. Classification (NCBI taxonomy): domain Bacteria; kingdom Bacillati; phylum Cyanobacteriota; class Cyanophyceae; order Nostocales; family Nostocaceae; genus Nostoc; species Nostoc sp. ChiVER01. The sequence goes on from NZ_JAVRBS010000002.1 coordinate 265,754, forward strand.
TGCTATACAAAACTTTACAAAATTTTATTCTTTCCTAATCTTTATCGTATATTTGTAATGTTTGATTAAGAAGGAGTCAATGTTAGAGATGATCGCATCGGAGGCACAAAAGCCACTGACAATCCCGCCAAAGGAATTTTTAGCGCCTCCTGGTGATTTTAATCCCACGCTACTGTTGTTTTTAGTAGCTGTAGCAATGCTGGTGTTATCTAACTTTGGTTACTGGCTTTGGGAATGGCCGCACTGGCTGTGCTTTAGCGTTAATACTATTGCCTTGCATTGTGCTGGGACGGTAATTCATGACGCTTGTCACCAATCAGCCCATCGCAACCGGGTAATGAATGCGATGTTAGGGCATGGCAGTGCATTAATGCTAGCTTTTGCTTTTCCTGTATTTACGCGGGTGCATTTACAGCATCATGGACATGTCAATCATCCTGAAGACGACCCAGATCATTATGTCTCAACGGGTGGGCCATTATGGCTGATTGCGGTGCGGTTTTTGTACCATGAGGTATTTTTCTTTCAACGGCGACTTTGGCGTAAATATGAGCTATTAGAATGGTTTATCAGCCGCTTAATTGTCGGTGTAATTGTTTACATATCAGTGCAATACCACTTTTTAGGTTACATTCTGAATTTTTGGTTTATACCAGCTTTTGTGGTGGGGATAGCACTGGGATTATTTTTTGATTATTTACCGCATCGTCCTTTTGCGGAGCGCGATCGCTGGAAAAATGCTCGCGTCTATCCGAACCAAATTCTTAATATTCTGATTATGGGACAGAATTACCACTTAATTCATCATTTGTGGCCTTCTATTCCTTGGTATAATTATCAGCCTGCATACTATGTCATGAAGCCCCTGTTAGATGAAAAAGGATGTTATCAAACTTCAGGATTATTGCAGAAAAAAGACTTTTTTGAGTTTGTTTATGACATTTTTTTAGGAATTCGCTTTCATCATCAAAAGCAATAGAGTTGATCAAGCGATCAGTTAGGTTTTAGAGAAAGTCGCACACGACGTTATATATCTAATGAGTACAATAGCGATCGCGCCCCTTTTCCTTGGCATTGTACAGTGCTTTATCGGCTGAAGCGATGAGTGTATCTGGCTTGATGTCCAAAGTGGGTATGACGCAAGTAATACCCAAACTAACTGTGACAATATCCTTGACATCTGACTGTGCATGGAGAATGGCCTGATCGTGAATTGCTTGTTGAATACTTTGTGCTACTTTGATCGCTCCTACTAAATCAGTATTGGGGAGTAGTACCGAAAATTCTTCTCCTCCGTAACGCGCTACTAGATCAGTAGGACGATGAACTGTCTGTTCCACTGTTTGCGCTATTATGATTAAACAATGATCGCCTTCAAGATGACCATAGTAGTCGTTGTAAGATTTGAATTTATCAACATCTAATAAAATTAGTGACAGGGGTTGTTGTTTTCGTGCAAGGCGTTTCCATTCTGCTTGCAGTCGTCCATCGAAGCAGCGACGGTTAGCCACCTGAGTCAAACCATCTACATTTACCAGTTGTTCTAGTTTCTGATTTGCATCTTCTGCTTTTTCTTTAGCAATTACTAACTCTGCTGTTCTCTCTTTTACCCGTTGTTCTAAAGTTTCAAAAGATGTTTGTAACTGAAGTGCCATGTGGTTAAACGATTTCGCCAGTTGACCTATTTCGTCTTTTGAGCTTATTTGGGCGCGGATATCTAAGTTACCTGTGGTAAACTGGAATACTATATCGGTAAGGTAAATTATTGGCTTTGTTAGCATTTGCCCAATCGCAAAAGCGATGATTGTCACTACTGAAGCGATAATTGCAAATAGAAACATTGCGCCACGAATTTGGTTTTCTACAGGTGCTAGGGCAACAGCAAGGGGCTGTGCAAACAAGACAGACCAATGTTTATATTTTGATTTTAAAGGAGCGATCGCAATCAGATTAACCTGATTCCCTGTTGTTGACAAAGGTGCAATTAAATATGGCTGTTTATTATCTAATGCTTGCTTAAGTTTTGGCTCATTAGTTGCCAATTCTTTAACAGGAGAATTAGGCAAACGCCCTTTCTTTTGTAATTCAGTTACAACATCGAAAGGCAGAGCCACTATTGATTTAAAAAGTAGTTCTGATGCAGTGCTATGTGCCAGATAAATATTATTTTCATCTAAAAGAATAGCAAATGATTTAGCCCCAGCCCGTTCAGTTTCTCGAGTTACTAACTGCTGAACAACAGTAGCATTGTATGAAACACGTAATACACCCAATATATCTCCTTTGGCATTGCGAACTGGACTGCTAAAAAAGAGGGTAACAAGGTCAGGAATCATTGGCGATAGCTTCATGCTAGAAACATAATATGATCCAGTTTCCACTGGTTTTTTAAAATAATTTTCAACTGATTCATCTTTGCCAATATTCGATGTATCTGTATCCAATACATTTTTCCCATTTAAGTCGAGCAAAGCATAAGAAAGAATATTAAGCATATCTTTGCGACTGAGACGGATTAATGTTTCTGTTGCCAATTGCATTTCGGGGCTGTCATCTCGCTGTTTTGGAGTTAGGCTTAGGTAGCGTACCGAACCTGGTAAAATAGCCTCTACACGCACGGCATTGAGATTTCCATCAATAAAGGCATCTATTCTGCTAGCAGTTTCGTTAGCCGCCGCAGATAGGGCTTGTTTGGCGTTGTCAGTTAGTATTTTTTCAGTTGTCTGTTTGTTGATAAATGCTAATAACAGCAACGGAATCAAAGCAACAATCAGAAACGAAGCTATCAACTTTGTACGGATGCCGCCCAAAAGATTGTGCTGCATGGCTTTAAACTAGGGTGGAGGGTTCAAGAAGGAAGAATTGAACAAAGTTTCTAGCTCAGGAATCCGCGTCACGTTTCCAGAGCGAATAAAAAAGTCTGCATATATCTTGGCAGTTTTATAGATGGAGTTAGAGTTGCTAGATTGAAATAATTTTTGATTTTCATCTAAATCAATTAGGTTTACTCCCTTTAGAGAGATTGTATTGCTAGGAATTTTTAACGCTTTGTTGATGATAGCGTTTCCTTCCTGAAAATTTGCTTTCCAGTAGGTTGTGGCTTGCAGCCATCCTCGCACAAATGCACGAATGTCTTCGGGGCGATCGCGGATTGTATCACCACGAAAGACAATCATATCTAAAATCAAGCCAGGAGTTTGTTTGCTGGTAAATAGGATATTTCCCCCTAATTTCATAGCTTTAGAAAGATAGGGTTCCCAAGTGTGTCCAGCTTGAATAACATTATTTTTCAGCCGTTGGGGAATTTCTGAAGGCTCTAATTTAACCAAGTTCACATCATCACTGGTTAAGTTGGCAGATTTCAACATCTCAGTCACAAAAACCTCGCTAAAACTGCCTAGATTTGCACCGAGCTTTTTGCCTTTCAAGTCAGCAACGATTTGAATTTGTGATTGAGCGACTACCACATCTGCTCCTGCTGATTCATCTATAACCATTACACCTTGTATATCTGGATTTGTGGCACTTAAGATTATAAAACTTCCTAAGGATGATGTCATACCATCATACTTACCTGCACTGAAATTTGCTCTTTCTAATTGGGTATATCGTTTATAAATTAGTTCCACATCTACCCCTTGAGCTTTGAAGAATCCTTTTTTTTGAGCAATTATAACTGGATACTCCCCAACAAAAGATGTAAATATCACTTTCAAGGGAGGGTGTTTTAATTTGGTCGTTACTGAAGTATGACAAGCAAATAGTAAACAGACGGTAATAACAAAAATACTAATATATCTGAGTAATTTAAACATAGAATGTTTGATCAAATGGATGCTTTAGTCCAATACGCTTGACTTTTAAGACAGTCGCTACACAATTTAAGGTTTTTGGCGCTAACCTAAGTGTATTGTGCTTTAGTCCAATAACTCTACACAAAACTACCCTAATGGCAACCTGATATTGCTCAATAAGTGAGGCAAGGCCTTGCAGAGATTATTAACTGACAAACCAGGATGCTCTAGATATTCATTGTTCAAGAGTGGTTGAACAATGACAAGATTCAAATTTGAAATTTTTTCAGTTTTATATTTTCTTTTTCAACAGCTTGAGTTGCAAAAATTATTGGTCACCACTACTCAATTCAATACTGGCACAACACAATAACTTGAGCGCTAACTAGTTATTAGACTTAGACGTAAATAATTTAAACTTTCGATTTAACTACTGGCTGTGATGTTTGTAAAGACTGGGGCAAACTCCAGTCGGGACGCAAGCTGGCGGCATTGCGTAAATAGATATGATGAATTGAGGCGGAAGCGGGCAGATAAGCGTGGATTAAGAACCGAATGCAGCGCTGTAAACTACCTTCAACATGCATTTGCTGCACATCCAACATGGCCACATTATCCCAACCAGGACGCGCTCTAGCGATCGCAGCTGGAAAAATCGCATCCAAATCGCGTGTAACTGAGAAAGTTACACTAATCATGTCACTTGGCTGGAATTGATTTCGGTTTTCTAGTTCATCTAGAAGTTCTGTCACTACCTCTCGCATTGCCTCAACGGTATTTTCTGAAACGGTTGTTGCTCCGCGAATAGCTCGCATTTGCCACTCCACGCCTAAATCCTCCTTAAAAGAAAAAAGTTAGAGGTTAGAAGTCAAGAGTGAAAAATTGAGAGTTTTAACTCCTAACTCCTCACTCCTAAACGCCAGTTGCTCCACTTGGGGAAACCCCTGCGTACCCGTCACTGGCTCCTCCTAACTCATATTAGGGTCGATATAACCACAAGGGTAAACCACTAGTAGACATTTCAAATTCGAGCCAATCAATTCCAGATCGAATTCCTGATGAAACTTGACGACTTCCTGGTAGAAGGCGACTCAATAAGGGTTTACGTTCTTCTAGGGTATAACAAAGAGTTTTTTCTGGATCTAGTCCGACTAGTTCTGCTGTCCAGCGACGGGCATCTTCTTCTGTACCCAGACGATCTACAACACCCAACTCTAGGGCTTGCTGTCCAGTAAAAATCCGACCATCGGCGAAACTTTTTACAGCTTCTACTGTTAAAGAACGGCCATCAGCTACCGTTTGGACAAACTGCTGATAACTTGTGTCAATCAACTCTTGCAGGATGTTTTCTTCTGGTTGAGTCAGTTGCCGATCAAAAGACAATATGTCTTTGTAAGGGCCAGACTTAATTACCTGGAAGGAAACACCGATTTTTTCTAGCAAGCGTTCCAAGTTATTTCCACGCAAAATCACACCAATACTACCCGTAATTGTACCTGGGTTAGCGACGATGTGTTCGGCTCCCATACCGATGTAGACTCCTCCAGAAGCCGAAATATTGCCAAAGCTAGCGACGATTTTAATTTTTTCGCGTAAACGCTTCAGGGCGCTGTAGATTTCTTGCGAATCTCCGACTGTACCGCCAGGGCTATCGATACGGAGCAATAATGCCGGAAATTTTTTTTCTTCTACAGTTTTCAGGGCTTCTAAGACGCGTTTGCGAGTAGCACTGGCGATCGCACCAGTAATTTCAATCCGCGCAATTTGTTTTCTAAACTTGGGCTTAAACGGCCAAATCATGAGCTGTCAACATACCTCGTAATAAATTCAATATAAGATGCCCAACGGTCAGACGACCTCTTTTGCTCTGTTAAGAAACATGAGCAGGCATTGTGAGCATCAATATTTTAAGGAAATTTTTATATTTTGCAGTGAGTTTTATTTGATATTCTCAATGGATACTAATCAAGTCCTTAAAGATTGCAGATAACACAAAACGCCAAACTCTAGTCTAGCGTCCAGCATGATGATTTAGCACAGACTATTTTAGCTGTTTTGCAGAATTAAAATCTTACAATCCTTGGTATTCTAGGTTTTTAACTTTTTAAGGATTGTTTTACTAGGGTCGCGCACCTGTACTAGTTGTTAGTAATTGATAACTAATAACTAATGAATAATAAATATTTAATAAATAATTCCGGCACTCAATTTAATTAAGAAAATTCCTTGAGCAACACTAATCCCTATTTAGGTAAAAACCAGTAGTACTTTCACTTTTGGCAATATCACTTTTCCCTATTCTGTACAGCCCATGAGCATCTGACGAAGCTATTTCTACTTATGAATTAATTCGTAAAATTTGACACCGATAGTAAACGTACATATCAAACAGTGCGCCGACGAAACTACAGGTCAAACTAATCACAAATAATCCCCGCAGGGGAGTTCCACTGCCAAAGGTGGCGAGAAAATGCATAATCTGAGTAGCGATCGCCTCAGTTAACTCTTGTAAACCGGGGAAGTAACCAATGAGGGGTAAAAGGAACAATCCGCCGCCAACAAGTAACATGGGAGCAACAAAACTAAAAATGATCGTCAGCAGTAGGGAGCGGAGAAAGTTCGTGAAAATAGCCATTTAAGACAAACTCCGTGAGTAGAGATGACAAGAGCTAGATAGCAGTTCGTCATTTTCTACAATACGTGCGATCGCTCCTGACCAACCAATCTGTCAAAAATCTTAAGTTTTCATTAAAATAAACGGCTACCAGCTACAGCACATGCTGGGTATCTCAAAAATAATTTGAATCTACAAAACCCCTGCACAATCAAGCTTATAGCTAAAGTTAGCTTTATTTCGTCGTCTGCAACACCTTTAATAACAGCTTCATTTTCTGAGAGTATATTTAATCAAAGTTAATATTTAGCCTCGTGGGGACTGTGGAAGAAGCAGGGAGCAGAGGGGACAAGGGGACAAGGGGACAAGGTGACAAGGTGACAAAAGTTTAGAGCTTCCAACAAGTCTTTCCCCTTGTCCCCAATTCTCAAGAGTCCCCAAGTCCTCTTTCCCATGCCCAATGCCCAATGTCCCATTACCCATTCCCTATCCCAATGACTTCCGCTATTCTTAAGGCAGTCACCGAGTTAGCTACAGAACATTGAACCAGACTACATCCAAATCCAGCTTAGGAGAATGGAGTCAGCGACTGCTGGCGGCGATTTTTCTGGGTGGGCAAGTACTAGTTCACCTATTGAAGGGCAAAATCCATCGGCGCAACACGTTGCAACAAATGGCAGAAGTTGGGCCAGATTCCTTATTTATTGCGCTATTGACGGCTATTTTCGTCGGCGCGGTGTTTACTATTCAGGTGGCGCGAGAATTTATTAACTTTGGCGCAGGAAACATTATCGGCGGAGTACTTTCTGTCGCGTTGACACGAGAACTTTCTCCCGTGTTGACAGCAGTGATTTTAGCTGGGCGAGTTGGCTCTGCCTTTGCAGCCGAAATTGGTACCATGCGAGTCACAGAACAAATTGATGCCATGTTGATGTTGAAAACAGATCCAATCGATTATCTAGTTATTCCCCGCGTCCTTGCTTGCTGTTTAATGCTACCAATTTTAACCCTCCTGTCTTTGGTAACAGGGATGTTCGGGGGATTAATAATTGCGACAAATCTCTACAACCTCTCTGATACGGCATTCCTAGACTCAGCCCGTAACTTTCTTGGTATCTGGGATATTTTTAGCGCCATGATCAAGGCGTGTTGTTTTGGCATTTTAATCGCCGTAATTGGTTGCAGTTGGGGGTTAACGACAACAGGAGGAGCCAAAGGTGTAGGACAATCAACCACAACTGCTGTTGTGACTGCCTTGCTAATTATATTTGTTAGCAACTTTTTTCTTTCTTGGTTAATGTTTCAGGGAACTGGCAGTGCATTCATAGGGCTATAAGAGGAGTAGAGACTCGATTAATCGCATCTCTATAGGAGTTATAAGTTAAAACTCCTCACTCCTAACTCCTGACTCCTGACTCCTAAAATAAATAAAAGAGAGATGCCTAGTAAATAAAGCAGGATTTAAGACTGTGACCAGTTCATTTGCTCCTAACTCCACATCTACTGTGGAACTCAAGCCTAGTTACAATATACCTATAGTGTTGGTGATTGCCGCTATTCCACTATTGTTGGTACAACCGTGGGTAGGCTCCATTTTTACACTGTTTGGTTTGTTTCTCATGTTTCAGGCGTTAACGCTGCGTTTGCAATTTACCGCCACAGACTTAGATATTTACAGAGGCGAAAAATTAATTCGACGCTTTCCCTATCAGGAATGGCAAAACTGGCGGATCTTCTGGAATGGAGTCCCCATTCTGTTTTACTTTAAAGAAATTAAAAGTATTCACTTTTTGCCGATTTTATTTGATCCCAATACTTTGAAAACTTGCTTAGAACAACGTTGTCCGCGTATTTAATCCTGAGTTCCATCTGTGCTGAGTCGTTTCGATCTAGACTCATAACTTAGCACTCATAACTCAGGACTTTTATGGCAGGTCAATTGTAATATTTCTGAAAGCTATTTATTCGCGTCATAGGAATTACACTATTGTTTATGAACTCAGAGGCATCTCAAACCCCAGAACCAATTGATGAGCGGTTGGCAGAAAAACAAGAACAGAACAATGCAGTTGAACATCCACTCAATCAATCTGTTGAGTCAGTGGGAGAAACAGGAGCCATTAGCTCATCAGAGAACTATACAACTTTTGAGCCACTTATCTCTAATGCAGAAGTGGCAGATTCTGAAGTGGTAGATTCTACAGTAGAGCTAACAGAAAATTCAAATGGCGAGTTTGTAGCGCAGTCGGAACCGGAAAATACCGCACTGGGATCAGAAAACCATTCATTATATGCACAAGCAGAGCAGCGAGTAGCAGAGTTGCAGAGCGCTGAAGCTGCTCTCAAAGAAGAAATAGCCAAGCTGCAAGCTTTTTACAAAAACCTTCAGGCACAAGTGGGTGAAACTCAGACATCACTAGGACGACTTGTGCAAGAGTCACTGGTGCAATTAGAACAACGCAAACAAACCCTGCAAATTTCTGTAGAACAACTAGAACGCCGTCAAGAACGTATCCGCAACGAGATGCGAACCACTTTTGCTGGTACATCCCAAGACTTGGCTATTCGGGTGCAGGGTTTTAAAGACTATCTCACTGGTAGCTTACAGGATTTGGCCGTTGCCGCCGAGCAGTTGCAACTGACGCCAAGTGTGGTGGAACGAGAAAAACCATCTGTAAAAGAAAAAGAGGCTAAACCAGTTGAAACCCAACCTGGAATACCACAATTTGCCCAACAGCAGTTTCAAGATACTACTAAGCAAATTCGTCGCCTAATTGACCAATACCGCAATAAACCAGATTACTACGGGCCAGCGTGGCAACTACGGCGTACCTTTGAACCAATCCACGCAGAACGAGTCTCTAACTGGTTTTTTACGCAAGGGGGACGGGGTGGTTTGCGGACAATGGGTAGTCGCTTACAAAATATTTTGATTGCCTCAGCTGCAATTTCGATATTACACAAGCTGTATGGCGATCGCGTCCGTACTTTAGTTTTAGCTAATACACCAGAGCGATTGGGTGAATGGCGGCGCGGCTTGCAAGACTGTCTAGGAATCGGTCGCCCAGATTTTGGCCCAGACCGGGGCGTGGTATTATTTGAAGCGTCTGATGCTCTGGCTCAGAAAGCAGACCGATTGACCAAAGCCAATCAATTGCCTTTAATTATCATTGATGATTCAGAGGAGCAAATTAGTCTGTCACTGTTGCAATTTCCTTTGTGGTTAGCTTTTGCTCCTGACCCCAAAACCGTGAGAAACTATGATGATGACTTTTAAATGAGTCATTAGTCATTAGTCATTGGTCAAGAGGTATTACTCTTGACTTTTTTAAATTTTGTTAGCGCAGCGTTAGCGAGTCTTCGAGCGTCATTTTGAATTTTGAATTTTATTATGGCTATTTGGTTAACCCTGTGCGGGGCAATTATATTTATAGCTTACCTATTGGGTTCTTTTCCCACTGGGTACATTGCTGTTAAGCAGTTAAAAGGTATTGATATTCGGCAAGTTGGTTCAGGTTCTACTGGAGCAACTAACGTACTAAGAACCTTGGGCAAAGGGCCAGGAGCATTCGTTTTAGTACTAGATGCCTTAAAGGGAGTATTAGCGATCGCTCTAGTCTACTGGTTATTCAATTTTAACCCGATTCAAAATTATATCCCCCCAACGGTAGATGCACAAATGTGGCAACCGTGTTTAATAACCATAGCTGGGTTAGCTGCCATCCTGGGACATAGTAAATCAATTTTTTTGGGTTTTACTGGTGGTAAATCTGTTGCTATCAGCTTGGGAATTTTGTTGGCGATGAGTTGGCAGGTAGGTTTAGCAACAGCAGGTGTGTTTGCCATTGTGGTGGCGATATCGCGGATTGTCTCTTTGAGTTCAATTGCAGGTGCGATCGCAGTTTCCATTTTCATGGTAATTTTGCATCAACCATTACCATATATTCTGTTTGGAATTGCCGGTGGATTATATGTGATTTTGCGCCATCGCCCTAATATTGAACGCTTGCTTGCGGGAACAGAACCAAAAATTGGGCAGAATGTAGCGACACCAGAACAAACTACATAACGAGTTTTTGCTACATACCTCGCCCTAAGCGATGCCTACAACACCCCTTGAGTGAGCATGGTATCATCTTTTGAGTTCAGACTAAGCAGCAAGATTCAATCTGATATAAACCTTTGAGGACTTTGCCATCTAACCCAACAGTTTCTCCAGTATTTAGTTGTATATTAAAGAGTTTTATCGGACAAACGGAATAAACTTTGTAATCTATCTGTAATAAAGCACGACGCGCTGCGTTGATTTGCGTAGTTTACCGCCGTAGGCATCGCAGGATAATTAAGAAAAGCCTGAAACAACCTCATGATTGCCAAACGGCTTTTGATAGTAGCGATGTGCTAACGAATTTTTTCAAAACACTCCCGTCTGCATTCATCTGCATTTCATTTTCAACCATTCTTTCTGGTTGACAGATAACTACCTTAGTTTCTTTTACTTTGTTAACCTACTTGCCTAAAGTAGGTAAAAAATATTACTAAGCCTTTTAACCCAATCCAAAATCCCAAGATGTCTTCTAAGCGAATCTTGTTTATCAGTAACGGCCACGGAGAGGACAACCACACCTCTCATGTTATTCAGACCCTACGCCAATTGTGTCCCTCTCTACAGATGGCAGCAATGCCGATTGTAGGGGAAGGAAAAGCTTACCGCAACTTGGACATTCCCATTATTGGCCCCACACAAACGATGCCCTCTGGAGGATTCTTCTATATGAAGCGCCTCTATTTGCTCAAAGATTTTCAATCGGGATTGATTGGGTTAACATGGCGACAATTACAAGCGGTGTTGCAGTATGCTCCCAACTGCGATTTGATTATGGCTACTGGAGATTTTGTCTCTCAGACATTTGCTTACTTAACAAAGCGCCCCTTCGTCTCGTTTATCTCTTGTCTTTCTGCCCTCTATGAAGGTCGATTGCCTATCAATCCTCTACTGTGGCACGATCTGAATTCTTCTCGATGTCTGGCAGTTTTCACCAGAGATTCCTATACAGCTTCTGATCTTCAACGGCAAGGTATAGCTAAAGCTCGATTTGGTGGGATTCCGGCCTTAGATCGCCTTGTTCCTGCTGGTAAAGACTTGCACCTGAAACAAGATATTCCGATGATCGCTCTTTTGCCAGGGTCACGGATGCCAGAAGCAGCGCGAAATTTCTGTTTGCAGTTACAACTGGTGGTAGAAATTGCCAAGGTGATGCCTGAGTCAGGATTCCAATTTCGCGCCGCCTTAGTACCAAATTTGATGGAGCAACTAGACTACATTGCTAAAAGTCAAGGTTGGCAACTGAGTGAAGGCGTACTCACATATTCTCCTCCAGGAAGTTCTGCTGAGAAATCACCGCTTGTAGAAGTCAGATGTTACTCAGATGCTTTCAATGATATTGTATATTACTCTAACCTCGTTATTGGCATGGCGGGGTTGGCAGTGGATTTAGCGGTAGCGATTGGTAAACCAATTATCCAAATTCCCGGAGAAGGGCCTCAATTTACTTATCAATTCGCAGAGGCGCAAACGCGGTTATTGGGCATTTCTGCCCAAACTATTGGAACTGGGCCAGCAACCCCAGAGACTCTGAAACAAGCTGCCCCACGCGTGGTCGAGACTTTACAAGATGCAGACTATCTCGCTAAGTGCCAACAAAATGGCCCTGAGCGATTTGGGCCGCCCGGTGCATCTGAGAGAATAGCCCACTTTCTGCTAACCTCTTTAGGAGAAACTTAGTACAGCATTGGGCATGGGAAAGAGGACTTGGGGACTCTTGAGAATTGGGGGCAAGGGGAAAGACTTGTTGGAAGTTCTAAACTTTTGTCACCTTGTCCCCTCTGCTCCCCTGCCTTTTTTCGGTAAGGATAATAATAAATAATTGAACTATGAAAGTCCGCTCTGGCTACTGGCAACTGTTACCTTATCTATGGCCTCAATGGCCTCTGTTAGTTCGGGGATTCGCTTGTATCTTAGGATTTGTGTTGCTCACTTTAGCAATACCCTACCTAGCAGGTCAGGTCGCTTTTTTTCTTGGTCAGGGAAATGTTAATCAAATTGCCTACTGGCTTGGAGTAGCTACTTTAGTATTTTTAGTTCGAGGGCTTTGTCAATACGGGCAGAATGTCTTTATGATCGCTGCCGCTCTGAATATGGTTTTAAATTTGCGTAAGCGGGTTTATGCTCACCTACACAAACTCGGATTGGATTACTTTGAAACCACACAGACGGGTGATCTCACTTATAGACTGACTGAAGATATCGATCGCGTAGGCGAGATTGTAGACAAGTTATCCCATCAGTTTCTTTCCAATCTCTTGCAGTTAATTGCGATTCCCATTTACATGCTCTATCTGAATTGGCCACTTACCCTTGCGGGTTTAATTTTGGCTCCTTTGATGGCTTGGTTGATCGGGGTATTTGGTCAGCGATTACTTTTGCTATCTCGCCAGAGTCAAAATCAAGTTTCCAATTTGTCGGCTCTGTTAACTGAAGTATTTAGCGGAATTCGCGTCGTTCAAGCTTTTGCAGCACAAGGGTATGAGGTCAAGCGATTCAATCAGGAAGCAGAACATAATCGCCAAACGAAGTATCGCGCTCAACAACTCAAATCTCTTCAATTTCCCGTTGTTGGTTTTTTGGAAGCAGTTAGCATTATGCTGCTGTTTCTCTTGGGAGGATGGCAGATTTCTCAGAATCAGCTGACATCTCAAGGCTTTATCAGTTTCTTAGCTGCTGTGGCATTACTGATTCAGCCAATCGACTTGATGATTAGCAATTACAACGAGTATAAACAGACCGAAGCTTCCGTCGAACGCATCTTTGAATTGATGGCAAAGCAGCCTAGTTTAATTGAAAAATCGAATGCTAAGGAACTGCCACGAATTGCTGGCAAGGTAGAATATCGTCATGTCAATTTCGCTTACAATCCTGGCGAGCCAGTCCTCAAGGATCTTTGTCTACACGCTTCTCCTGGTAGTGTCATTGCCTTGGTTGGTTCTTCTGGAGCGGGCAAATCAACTTTAATTAACCTTTTACTTCGTTTCTACGATCCCCAAGTGGGTGAAATTCTAATTGATGATATTGATATCCGCGATGTCACACTTACAAGTTTGCGCCATCAAATTGGCATTGTTCCTCAAGATATTACTCTTTTTTCGGGAACGATCGCCCAAAATATTGGTTATGGTCAAGAAGAATTAAACTTACCAGCAATTGAGGCAGCAGCAAAGATTGCCAACGCTCACTCGTTCATTACCCAGTTTTCCCAAGGTTATCATAGCTGGGTTGGCGAACGCGGAGTTAACCTATCTGGAGGACAGCGCCAAAGATTAGCCATTGCTAGAGCGATCGTCAACGATCCGCGAATTCTGATCTTGGATGAAGCTACTTCTGCTTTAGATTCGGAGTCAGAAGCACTAGTTCAAGAAGCGATCAAGCGAGTGATGCAAAACCGTACCGTGTTTATTATCGCTCATCGCTTAAGCACCGTTCGTAGGGCTGACTGCATTCTCGTACTAGAACAAGGACAATTGGTTGAAGCTGGTACTCATACCTCCCTCCTGTCTCAGGAAGGACGCTATGCCCGTTTTTATGCCCAACAGTTTTACTCTACAGATGAGGATTAAGCTTACGAATTAACCTTACTTTTAATTAAACGGTGGAAAAGGCGGCAAGGCCACCAAAAAGCTCCACATATACTTACCGAGGCGATCGCAGCCACAACTCGCCAAGTCGAACTGGATTCAGTGGCAGAATCTGAAGGATGAGCTTGTGTGTTTTTAGCTAATTCTGGCACTGAATGAGATAGCTGACTGGCTGTAGTCACCCCTTCAATCGCTGCTCCAATTAGATAAGCTACTAGGGCAATTACTAGCCAGTTATTCATAATATTCAACTGTTTGAACTCTGAGCGTATGCTTGGCTGTGAGGAATCAAATGATTTCTCGTATTAATGATTGCCACCTTGCCCGAAGGATAATCGACCTTCAGCTGTATCACGAATCAGGGGCAGTTTAGATGTTATGTAAGTATTAAGGCTGCTATCTGCCTGAGGATCAATAGCCTGCTTCGCTTTTAATTGTTGCAGAAGTACTTGTACTAAAGCAGCATCGTCAAACTGGAGCAGGGTGCTGACCTGGGTAGACTCGATTACAGCCCAAAGCTGTTGCATCATTTTTGCTGTCACCATGAGTCTGTAACCTCTTAAGCTTTTCTTTATATTTACACAGATTTGGAATTTGTAGTTAGTTTTTATCTGAAGATTTATAAAGTTATAGGCTAAAAATGCCTGAGTCGGTTAATTGGTTGAGTCATAGCGTTTTTCCAATTGATTGAACTACAGTAGTGCTTAAGCCTTAGCGTAACCTTGCTTTATAAAGAAAGAAAACTGCCCAAAGAGTTAGATATTCTCTAACCCAATACGGTCAGTTAAGAAATTTATCCGTTGAGGCAGGCAGGGGGAGCAGGGGGATGTAAGTGAAGCAGGGGGGAGAAAAAAGTTTATCTGAACTGTATTGGAACCCAATCCACGCAATTTATGGTTTTTGAGGCTAACCCAAGCATATTGCTCTAATTCCTTCCTTATTTATAAAAACGAAGGGAATTAGAGCAAGCCTTTTAAAAAGCCACAATGCAGACATACTTAAGCTTCAGCGTTTTTTGTGGAGAGATTCAGTTGTCTTCGCTGTCGGCTAAGTCTGCTAAAAATTTATTGTGGAACTCTAGCACAAGCTCCTTCTTGACCAGAAGGATCGGCAAAAACTGCTAAAGTGTGATATTCAGGGTTATCTGTTTTATACATCACTTTAAAAGTATATAACTTATTTCTACCTTGTCCTTCGGTAACAACTGTTAAAAGTGTATTGCTAGTGGGAGGAAGCCCAGGAATATCCAGTTTTTGAATTCGTCTGAGTTGAATTACATTCGCTGAGGAGTTTTTACAATCTCCTCCACCACTATTAGAGTCTTGACCAAACTGCATACATACTGGGCCATCAAAGTCTATAGTTACTTGTGATGGATCGTTTAACCAAACTTTTTTAATTACTTCTCCAGCCTGAATAAAACTTAAGTTTGTTCCTTGTTGATACCAAACGTCGATCGTAGGTATTGCTCCCCCTAAACCCTGTGCTTGACAGGAAAATATGGAACGCAGAACAGCGTTATTAGCAACAGCGCGGCCTACCAACAAGAACATAGCAACCGAGAAAATTAAGGAAGCTATAGGTAGGAAATAAGAATGATTTGGGGTATTTCCTGACAAGTTAATATTATTTTTCATGGTTGCAAATGGGAAGATTGGTAGATAGAACAAGAGAATCTGGAAAAGATAAAAAGAAAACTAATTACCAATTACCATTACTCAATCCAAAATTGAAAATTGGTATAAATCCTATCTCCTAAAACTAGATTGGTTGATTAACGTATAGTTCAACATTTGTACCGGCTTTCATAAACCAAATATTAGTTGGTTGCGACATTTGGGCGATCGCTTGTTGATTACGTTGGGCAATTTGGGGTACTACAGAGTTCATACCACCTTCCAGAACCGCAGCTGCAAGGTTGCGTCTGTTTTCAGTGACAGTAGTAATGCCAGTACTAGTGGTGTTGTTGCCGTTCGTCGTCGTTTCGCCGTTCTCACCTGTGGTGCTAGATGTTATGGTATATGGCACGAGTTTGGTATCAGGGCGATTTACTAACTCTGCGGCTTTACCAATACCTCCCAAAACGAATAGTCCTGCATCCATTGATGCTACAGACGAACTTTGACCGGGATATTTATTTGCTACTAAAGGTTTACCTTGAGCACCGCGAATAATAATTGCATTGCTGGGTAAGCTTTGTTCGGTAGGGTTGCCATTATTTTGCGAGATAAGCTTAGTTACGTTCATCTGCATAAGACCTTGTTCGTTAATGGAACTAATTTCAGCTAGAAATTCGGTGTTTGCAGGTATGACAGTAGTACCATCCTTAGATTTTAGAGCGTCTAGCGATTTGATCACGAATACGTTTTTCGCTGCGCCTCCTTCATCACCACCGCCTGATCTAGTAGTGGTTTCCCCAAATATCGCTGTTGCTAACACAGCTTTGGCACTAGTCCCTATTGCTAAGGATTTCTGTCCTACGGGTTGCGCTTGACTCACCTCAGGGGCAGGAGTTTCGGGTTGTGCTGTCTGTTGTTGCTGCTGCGGCTGCGGATTGTTTGCAGGTTCAGGAGCTGCTGCTATGTTATTAGATTGATTCGTACCATCTAGTTGACCGTAGCTACCTAACTTTGCTAACCTTTTCCACTCTTGTAATGGGCTTGGTGGAGATGGTGGATTTATATTAACTACAGTCTGAGGTTGAGTGCTTGGCTTCACAACTGGGAGTTGGGGCGATCGCACAGGTTGAGATGCAGGTACTCTAACAATGCGCTCAACTGTCACTGTCCGAGGGACGTAAGCTGTTGGTGGGGGTGTTGGGATCACTCTTTCTGTACCTCTAGAAGAAACTGACGGTTGTTGTAAAGCTACTGTAGGCGTTGATTTGGCAGTTCTAAGCTGTTGTTGGGCGGCTTTCACCATCTCTGCTTGTTCAGTCAGGGCTAATTTCGTTTTTAGAGTATCTACTTCGCCTGCTAGCTGTTGAGAGGTAGATTCATCAGTTGGCTGCTCAGGTACTTGTGGAGCAACAATAGTTTTTGGCTTAGGATTGCTACTCATTAATTGCGACAAAAACACACCACCTACCAAAACGATCGCAAAGGTAGCGGCTCCTACCAAGCCTAACTTTGCAAAGGGATTAGATGAGAGGGGTTGCTTTGTCTGAACTTCTTGTGGTTGAGAGAACGATTCTTGTGACGTTGCAGAGTCTTCTGAACCTTGGGTATCGAAAGATTCTTCTTCAAAGCCGACTAACCTTGACATCCGCGATTCCCAATCAAAAGATTCTACATCTTGTTGTTGAGCATCGGGAGGTAGAGTAAATTCATTTTGAGCAGGTGTTTCCGCAGGAGTTGAGTATTTAGTCATGGTAAAACTTGGTTAGGATTTCCAGAACAATTTTTATCTTTGATATCACATACATTATAAATTTCTAGTCTGGCTTCACCAAGGCGGTAAGCTGCGAACTGCAATGGTAGTGCTGCATTTGGCAGGGAAGTTGCGGGTTCATCTATTGCTCTAACTAAAATTTGTTTATTAAACGAAGTTGATTTTCCCAACCTATCATAACCGCTAAATACCAGTTGATTAGCAAACATCTCCACTTTCCACTGTCCATTACCTATTTCTGTAGGTTGAGAGATTTTTTGGATTACTAATACATTCTCTGTTCCTCTATTAACATTTTCAAATTGGCTATCTGGATTTAAATTAGTAATTTCTGACTGAAGTTTTTGTTTAAAATTATCAGCTACCAATTGGGAAGTGATTTCCCAGACTTGCGTTGGCGGCTGTTGATCTGACCAAGTAAGCATTAAGCTCATAGTTTCACCCACAAACCGCCGAATCGCCTCTGGCTGTCGCTGTAAATTTGGTTCGGGGTCTACGGTTATAGCGCGACCATCAACAAGCTGCACTAAGCTTTGAGGTGTGAGCTGACGACCTAACTGCTGTAACATCGACCCGTGAAATAGTAATAAAAGCAAGGTCAATACATGTAACCCAAATGTTCCTACTGCTAACAGTGGCAATGGGTTATTTTTTCTATTTTCTGGTTTGAGTAATTGCATTTATTTATATTTATATAAAATTACTGAATTAGAAATCTATAGGTCTTATTTGATTTTTAAAAAAAGCCCTCAACTCAAAAAAGCTGATTCCCTACTCCCCAGTACAGACGCGATTAATCGCGTCTCTCCTTAATCATCTAATAAAACTATCAGATGTTTGTCCAGCCCCGCATTGGGTTAATTTATCATTGTTAAGGGTGTTGTTGCCATCAAGCAAACATAAGTTACGAACTTCATAAATTTCTAATCTATCAGCGCGGACACTATAAATTGCTTTTTGCAGGTCTGTGCCATTGTCGCCTTGGGGATTACCAAAATAATCTGCTGCACGTACAAGTAAATCTTTGTTAAAAGGAGTTATGAGTCTTGCACCACCAACTCGGTTTTTTTGAATTAAGTCGGCTACCATACCCACTCGCCACTTGCCTGGTGCAATTTGTCTTGGCGGATAAACCCGCTTAATAACTAATTGTGATGTCATAGCTAGGCTGGGATTTTCAGAGAAAACTTCTGCTGGTGTCATTTCTGCAACTGTGCTTAAGAAACCTTTGCGAAAGTCTTCGGATAAGGCAAAACTAGCTATCCAACTGCTGGTACTAACTTTTTGGCTACCCCCTTGAGGTGTTTGAATAAGAACTCCTAAATCTGGTTTGGGGTTTGCAACTTCTTCGATATTTTGTACTGGTAAAGTTCCAGACCAGCTAAACATTGATATCATCGTTTTGCTGACGAATTGGCGAATTGCTTCGGGATCTCTTGCTAAATCATCAATATTACCTACTGGTTTACCGTCTATTAATTGCACAAAGTTGGGAGGTTTTCTCACACTGAGTTGGCGAATATTTAGCCCTTGTAATAAGAATAAAAATAAAACTAATATATGTAAACTGAAGGTTGCGATCGCAAAAATTGTCAAAACACTTGCCGTCGTTCTTTGTCTTTTTTCTAGTAAACGCACCATTTACTCATCTTCTCCTGCAAAAAAATTCAGCTATTCTATAACTCTGAAATAGTTTACTCACCTGTTTTTTCGCGTCAGTTTTACCCCACCCTAACCCTCCCCTTTCCAAGGGGAGGGAACTAGACTCTTGTTTCCCCCCTTTCCAAGGGGGGATTAAGGGGGGTAATTTGTGTGTATGCACCGTAGCCCTGCAAGCGGGAAGGGGTTGGAGGTGAGGTGCTAGGAATTTTTGTAAGAGGTTTTATATTAATTACGATTTGCATACATAATTCAGCAATTACAATATTTATCAAAATTTTATTCATTTTAAATTTTTAATTTTAAATTTTTAATTGTTATATCCTCTCCCTTACTAAAGAAGCTGTATTACTAATACCACTGAAGAGTGCAAAACCGCCAGCAGCAGCCACAAGTAGCGATAAAATTGGTGCTAAAATTCCCAGAAAAATTATGAACCACATTAAGTCTGGATCAGCAGTAGGATTTTGACCTGGGCCATTTACAATAACTGCGGCAGTCACAATAGCAATAATATTGAATGAAATCTTGGCGATTCCAATAGATAAAAATCCGGTCAGCCATGCAAAAATTGGTTTACCAGCTACAGGTAGTAAAGAGCCACCTACAGCTATTGGCCCTAAAAGCGCTATCAGCAACATAGTGGCTTCTATCAAATTTTGAAAGGCATATTGTAAGGAAACTAAAAAGTTTTTGATGCTTGTTTGAACTGTAGAACCTAACAAAGAATTAAATGAGGTTTCTGATACAATGCCAGGGCCAAAACTAATATTATTTACCTTATTTTCTAGCCTACTTATCCAAACTCTCCTTCCGTATGTAGTTCTATATCTCCTCAAGAGAATATTAATTCTATCGGCAGCTTTCTTAAAGCATTCACTTTGTTGATCACCAGTAAGCGATTGGCAAGGACGCAGAAAAGAACCAGTTACTTCTTCAGCAACACTCATATTCAGTGCTTGTTGGAACATTTGACCCGCATCTGCTGATACCACTACTTGCTGATTCACAGTGTTTAAAAAATCCCGTAATCCCAGTGTCAGATTAGAAAGGATACTTCCCTTACCTGAATTACTTAAGAGGATCACCACTACAAAAGGCCAGATTAAAGCTGATATTGGACGACTATATTCGTAGGATATTAAGTCTCTGAGGAATTGTATCATAAAAAATAACAGGGTTCCTACCGCAAAAAAAATACCCAGATTTGTCAGCGCTCCATACAAGTTATTAGTGGTGGTATTTTGTAATAAATCCAGCCATTGTTTATTCCAACCTTCGGCAATACTTAGAGAAGTTCTGGCACCATTATTGAGAACGTCATCAATGCCTAGTTGGGTTACTGCTTGGGCAAAAATTAGTTGAATAGCAAGTTGCATTTTGAGTTTATGGGCTGTTTTTTTAGATTTAGTAGGGTGAATTACCAACGGAACGTACCATCCCGGATGCTTTCGATGCGTTATGCTGTCGCTAACGCACTCTACCAAACTGTTTTTTATATTTCCTGTTGGTTTGTAAGAAGTTTAAGTATTTTAAAAATTTATTTTTGTACGGATAGTTATACTTTTTTTTATCCTAAGATCCTCATTTCCAACTTTTTGTCTGCCAAACAAATCTAGTTGAGATGTAGCTCGTAAAAGCCGCGCCGCTTCTGTAGATGTATCTACTCTCCGAGCGCGATTTGCCTCTTCTGCCTGCTGAGAAATGTTTGCTAAATTTAAATTAGAATATTGTAATGACTGATTTGTTTGTATTGACTGGGCAAATGTTTCGGCTACAATTTTTGCTTGTAATTTTTGCATTAAAATGGTTTCGCTGTTTGGATTTAGCAATCCTTGTATACCCTTACATATTTCTTGATCAATAAGACTAGCACCCGTAGCCATACAGTTTAATGAGATACTTCCCCCAGAATTAGAATTGTCAAAAAGATCCGACTGAATATTTTCTAACTTTCCTTTTAGCCGACTTTGTGCATTTTTACCAAGAACACCTACCGCTATTCCACGGGTAATTAAACGATTGACTTCATTACCAGCTAAATTTCCTCGTACTGCTGCATTATTTTCAAAACGGCTTGCTTTAGACTGTGAACGATAAGAGTAGTAATTCACATTATCACGAACCTTTTGTCCCGCAGCGACGGGGTTAGGTATTTTCAAGTCTCCCTCGTTACTAGTAGCACTAATAGCATTTTGACCATCTGATTCAGGGTTTAAGTTTTCATTCACATTCCTATATTGAAAGTAATCTTGCAAATCTCTGGAATATGATTGAAAATCGCTCCAAACCTGACCTACTAGCGTTTGATCTTGTTGTGCCATTACTGGTAAGATTGCCAGCGATAGAAACGTCAGAGTAAAAATGGTAGTTTTTCGCATACATTTGTGCCTGAAAAAGGTAATTTAGCTTTTTAACTATGATTTATAGCAAAGTAGGGAGTAGGGAGTGGGGAATCGGCTTTTTCGAGTTATACGGAGTTTTTTAAAAAATTAAATAGGAGTTATATGCAATTTTTACAATCACTGTTAACTGCTTACATAACTCAATTAACTACTACGCAGATTAGCCACTAACTGACGGGCAAATGCAGAAATCGCTTCATATTTATCACTATGAACTTGCATCATTTTGCTACGTGCAGATTGTTCAGCAGGGTTATTCGCAACTGCTGCCAATTGTTCGTAACCTGGATAATAACGACAGAATGTATAAATCCCGTTATCATCTAATAGCCATTGGCTATAAACGCTTTCTTTGCGGGGAAAGAAGCTTTCTGAGGCATTACGAGCAATAATGTTGCGGGGATATTTTAAGATATCTGCAAAACTATCGACTGCAACCGGCTGAATGCGTCCAATCAATCGTGTTGTCAAGTTTTGCAAAATCTTAGATGCAGCTTTAGACTTGGCAATTGTATCAGGATCTTGTCCTGATAAGATGACTCTGATACCGGCTTTAGCGCCGTTTGCACAAACTCTGCCAACTAAGTCAGATATTTGCTCGAATTCAAATAGAATTGGTGCTTCGTCAATGAAGAATATAGAAGCTGGACTACCTAATGCGCGTCGTAATGCTGCTGAATAAGCACTCAGAGATAGTACGGCTGCATCTTCACTATCTGATAGGTTTCTCAGAGCAAAAACTAATAGTTGTGCATCAGTAGGAAAGCTCGATGGTGCAGAAATGGCTTGTCCTACGCGACTAGAAAGCCAAAACCGCAAGCGCAGCTGAATTTGACTAAGGGCGTCTTCTACTCTGCCAGTTAAAGTATTTAGCTGCAAGTGTTCTGATGAACAGAAATAGAGAAAATCTTTTAAAGTAGGGGTTTTCAGCCAAGCCTGAGTGCCAAATCCTCCCGCCATCGCCTGTATATATCGCTGTTTTATACCCTCATCAGCAAAGAAGGCTTCTAATGCTAAGTTGAGGAGCGATCGCACGGTTTGCGATAAAATTTGACTTTCAGTGGATGATCCTAAAACCATTGTCATCAAAGCTGATTCTAGGAAGGCGGTATAATCGTTAAAGCGATCGCGCTGTTGTTCTGGATCTAGCGATCGTAAGTCTGGCTGTTCAAATAAGTTATTCGATTGTTTGGAGATATCAAAGTACGCTCCATTCACCCCCATAAACTCTGTGTAATCAGTGAAAGTCGATGTCCCATCAGGTTTAGGGAAATCTAACGCCACAACCGGAATACCGTATGCCAAAGCCTGAGTTAAAATCCCTGATACCAGCACCGATTTACCAGCACGAGTTGTCGCAAACAAAGCTAAATTTTTGTGTTGATTAAACAAATCTAAATGTATCGGTGTTCCGCCTTCTTCAGCAATCAACTCAAAGCCTTGTTTATCACCCTGTTTAGTTAAAACTAAAGGCATTAACCCGGGAACTTCACTGGTTAAATATAGCTGGCGACGATTGAAAGGTGTTGCTAATAAACCTTCCCAAACTATTGGGAGAGTTTGCAGCCAAATTTTCCAGGCGTATTCAGTTTCCCTAATTAATTTTGCTGGACGTTGAAAACAGTTTTCAATATATCTTGTTGCCTCATCTAATTTATCGACAGTTGGACGATGTACTAAAATAACGATACTCGTATAAATCGGTACTGCACCTTCAAATAATTGTTCTTGTGCTGCTACCGATTTCTTCAACTTTAATTGCGCGTTGACATCAATAGTTTTACTTTTTTCTTGAGCCATGATTGTCGTCATGTTTGACTGCTTCAAAACTCGTTGCAATGTAGTTTTCACCATTGCTGGATTTGCCGCAGTCAACTCACAAAAAATCTCTGTATCTACTACTGTTTCTCTAGCTAACAGTTCCCATAAATATCGCAGTTGAGTAGATTTATTTGCCCAACCTCCGGGTTTTTCCAGAAATGACAGTGCGCCAATATAACGATTGTTAACATTAACCCAACGGCGATCGGCACAAGGTACGCTAGACTCCATCAGCAAGGTTGTGCCGTGGATATTGTCTAGAAGCAATTTAGTACTAGCTAAATCTGAATTAACTTGCTCGTGAAGCCCTTCTTCATCTAAAGTCATCAATTGGGGAATCGGTATTGGCTGCGTATCATTAAACCTTTTCCAGATGCCCTCCCAGAGTTCATCAGCTTTCAAAGGTTTGACATCCAATCCCATTTGGTTAGATAAAATTTGTTCCCAGCGTAGAAAACCCTGCTTATAAGCGTTTGTTATCAGCGTTTCTATGCGCTGGTTTTCTACATCTGAGAGATCCCCTTTAAATTTTAACCACCATGATTCAGCTCTAACTAAAAGCTTCTCTATCCAATCATCTGCATTTCTGGAGTTGGATTCAATGGTGTAAGTGACATAAATTCGCAAAAATTTCGGCTTACGAACACCAGAAATAGTCAATTCTTTGATTCTGGCTCTTTCTGCCATCAACAAATATTTGATATCTCGTGATGGCGCATTTCTGATTAGCGATACTAATTCTTTTTGACGCTCTTTATCGGAACTAAAAGATCCTAAATGCAGTGTCATTCTTTCACCGCTAGGAATATCTTTTAATCCGGCTTCAATGTTATTAAAGAGTGTATCGATTTGTTCGGCTCTTAAGGTGGTATGAATTCCCTTACAGTCAAAACCAAAAACAAAGCAAAACCGATCTCTTTGAGTGCCTTTTGTCAAAAGGTAAGCGCCAATATCACGTCCATTCATTGCGACACGTAGCATTGTCGCCAAGTGCAAGGCATCTTCAAATGGTGTTAATCTACCTTCATTTCCGGCGACGCCGACGCTTTGTTTTCCGATTTTTTGCTTCATGGTTAACTTCCAATAAGCTTTGATAACGAGCAAAGCCTCTTGTCCAAGCGGGAACGCCTATAAATTTACTTAAAAAACTCCAACTCCTACCACCAGTTAAAATCCACCAAGTTCCAATTCCCCAACCTGTCATTAGTACTGTCCACAACCACTTTTGAAACTCTTCTTGGAAAAGACCGCCAAAAATTCCATTGATAATAAAGTAGGAGGCTAAAGCAATTACCGTCCAAGGAAGAATTTGATCGGCAGGGATTGGCCCTAATGAGGGTTGGCTTCCTAAAACCTGATTGACTGGACGAAAATCTTGTTCCCGCTCTTGAGACATTTGAAATATGAAATATCTAAATTATTTACTACCCTTGTGGGCCAATTACAAAGCGTGTGAGTACATCAGCAATGGTAACAGCAACAACGACTAATAGGGGAGTTCTGGCAATACTTTGCCAATCTTCATCCTTACGTACTGCGTTAATCACACCAACTAGAGAAATTGCAATATAGAGTAAGTAAATCGCCCGCAACACACTAAATATCAAAGTTATTGGGACGTTAGCATCACTATTTCCTGTTGAACCACCTAATCTAGTTTTGAAGAACTTTTCAGCTTCTCCAAAAAACTGTGCTTGTGCAGGGGCTGCAAACCAGTCTAACCAATACAAACTCAGAATTACGGCTGCTGCTAAAATTTGTAATATTATTAGCGATCGCCTTGGTAAATTCACCTGTTGCCCAATTTGTTGGGTGATGACTGCAATTAAACTACCAACTAGTAAACAAAAAAGCAAAATAGGACTATTTAGGCTGATAACGCTTACAAGTACAGCACAAGCAATCAAGAAGGGTACAGATTCCCCCAGAATAATCAAACTAGATTTTAGTCCCAGTCTTAACTTCTGAGATCCTTTGAGTGCGCTACCAGTTAAAGCTTTGAAAAAGTTTCTCTTGTGAGAACTTTGTCTAGACATTGCTAATTTTCCTATGGTGTACTTGAGTGTTTATTGTCTAAAAATTTACAATATTTCAGCTAATTTAACATGAATTAACATTTATTTTTAATAAAATTATAAATTTCTCATTAGAATGTTACGTTGGATACAAATTATTATTCATTTAAGTTAATTAAATATTAATTTTGCTTTAAAAGGGAAGTATGCATGGTTTGAGAAACTAGGTTTCGAGCTTTAAACCAGAATTGCTACAGTCCACCTAAGCTCCTTCTATGCCAGCGTTGCCTCAACCAGAGGTTGGTAAAGTCGGTAGAAACACATAACAATACTTGGGAGCATAGTTATAAGTTCTATAGTAAACATTTTATTACTTCAAACTACTGTTTTGTTTTGTATGGATCAGACCTTACAAAATATACTACATTAATGGCTACAAGTTTGGGGGAGTTCACAGCGTTGTAGCTAAAGTCTTCCATCTGCAAAGCCCTTTGGGAATAATTCTGGAGATTTATTATCTTAACATTACCATTCGGATGTAGTTAATTTCAGTCTACCGTCACTAGCAGTAAATAGATCACGCTTTATTTTTTTCCTAAATTTTCTCGCAAGCCTAATTGATTTATGAAAAAGCACTTAAAAATATAAGTTCTGTTTGCGACTAAGTAGCATAGAGTCATGTGGATAGAATTAATAAGGTGAATTCTAGTAATAAAATTACCATAGCCGTTGGTTTAGACTTACCTCGGTTTACTTCGACTACGCGGTTCTTGAGCCTAGTCGAAGGGCAGTACAAGTTGCTAGCTACGCAAATAGACTTAACCCCTAATCCCTAACTCGTCGCGGGAAGTGAGGTCAAAATTGTATGTCACGCTTGTCGATAACCACTATATAAAGCGAAAGCTTCTGATTTTTCTCTGGCGAAAATTAATAAAAGCGCTACAAAAACCACTTTTAAAACATCTCTGAATTCCAGGAATATCTTTAAGTTTCTTAATCATTTCATAATGGAATCATGACTTGGAGTTTACCTTAACACTATACTGTTGATTTTGTTGGCACAATTTAAAAGCTATTAGCTAATAAGAATCCTAAAAGATTCGTACAACAATTACTTTCTTTACTTAGCACCTTAGTAGTAGCTTATAGCAAGCTGCTGTGCATCTACATTAAAGAAAGTGATTTTCAGAACTCAGATAGAATTGCCATCCTAAATAAGTAAGTGGGTAAAATTAAACATGGCTTTTTCACAAGGGAATTAAGAGACTGAATAATGTGAATTTTATCATGATTCATATTACATAGTAGTCACTCCTTTAATGCAAGAGCAATGAATGTTTATTTATACAAACTTACTTGAGAGTGTAGAGCTTTTGACTAGCAAAGAATATGTAATAAAGTCAATTAGCAATAGCTAAATGAACTTTATATATTTAAGTATTTGCTTTTTAATTGTTCTACATGTGTTAATTGTTTGTGCAAGCTTTTTATTTATAAATAACCTTTTTAATGACAATTGTTTCTACTTCAAGAAGGTTATTTATAATTGCCAGTTTGACACTTGATTTGGATTTGTTGGTGTGTTGAACCCTAAAATTAACTTGAAGGAAATGTAACATGGTTTTCTATAGCGATCGCAAATTGACCCAGTTGGCAAGTTCAGTTTCTCTATTTGCCATCACAATTGGTTTAGTAGTAAGTCAATCTGCTACTCATAAATCTCTAGCTCAGACCTCTAAAAATATAGGTAATGGTGCAGGTGCAAGTACTGTAAATACTTTATTTACAGGTCTTAAAGGCTTCACATTCACATATTCTCCAGTTGGTAGTGGCGCAGGGTTAACAGCTTTTTTCACTCAAAAACCACCAGCTGGTACTCCTAGCCCAATCACTTTTGCAGCTAGTGACGACCCCGTAGCAGGAACAGAAACAGTTACTGGCGGTCGTGGTTACGTCCAAGTGCCTGTGGTAGGTGTTGGAATCACATTAGCTTATAACGCTAGTGGTCTGACTGTACCAGCAGGACTCAAGCTTTCACAAGCTAGTTACTGTGGTATTTTGAACGGTAGCATCACAAATTGGAACGATAAGAGCATTAGTGCAGATAACGGTGGCCAAATAGCAGTCAATGTACCTATCAAAGTTGTACGTCGTGCTGACTCAAGTGGTTCCACTTTCATTTTAAGCAGTCATCTCAATACTGTATGTAAGACTCCAAATGTTCCAGCAGCTAATGTATGGAAAAATGGAGCCGGTACAACTGTTAATTGGCCAAACACTTTCCTTAGCGCTACTGGTGGCGGAAAGCTAGCTGATACAGTCGCAAGTACTAAAGGTGCAATTGGTTATGTGGATAATGCTACCCGTGTAAGTAAAACTCTACCTGCTGCAATCTTACGTAACAAAGCAGGTAAGTATGTTCCTGTCTCACCAGCTGCAATTACAGCGGCTATTAAAGATGGTACTGTTGTAACATACGGTACTGGTAAGAAGCTGACTAGAATTGATAATTTGACCAATCCCAGCAGTGCAAGTGCTTATCCCATTTCCGGAGTAACTTATTTGTTGTATTACTCAAATGAAACTGGATTTCAAGACTTTATTAAGGCTGCAAATGGTTTAGCTGCATCTCTCGGATATGGTCCTCTTCCGTAGGTTTATAAATTAACCTAGCAGTTCGCCAAGGGAACTTAGCGGGGTAAAGGTTAAGGGATAAGGGGGAAAGGTTTTAAATCCCTTACCCTTTTCCCTTTTTCCTTTCCCCAGCTCTCACCCAGCATTTTTGGGTTGTCAGAGTACTAGCGGACTACCAGAGAATAGCTGTTAATTCTGTTGAGAGACTTCAACAGCTACCAAGGGCGTTGCTGAATTTAAGTATGAAATTTCAAAGTTAAACGCTTGGAACCTTTGTTTTTGCTCCTGTGGGCGAAACAAAATTCACACACTTAATTAGCAACGCTCTATTTTAGAGTTTGCTAAAAGATGTTGCCAAGGATAGCCGGAAAAATTTTGGCTCTGGTACTGAAGGCCAATTAACGTCTCTACTTGATGAGATGATGCGATCGCAATGACTATTTATCCTTTAGCTATGAGTCTGCTTAGTAAAAATTAAAATTACTTAAATATATTTCCTAATTTAAAAAATCGCAATTTAATATAACCCTACCGTTCTTGGATACCGAATATGTATCGGTCAGAGAAGTTAAAAAAAGTTCAACGGTCAACTATGTTATGATTATATATGTTGAGAAATATTTTCGGTCATGTGACTGAGTATAGGGACGCCTCTCCGAATCTAAATCTCTACACCATTTGATTCTAGAGGTGTTTTATGTCAGTTTATATTGCTGTATTGGAATACATTGGGTGAAAGTAGTACATCTAACTGTCAAAAAATGACTTAAGAAGAAAAGACAGTAAACTGGAATCCTACTTACTTAAGCTAGATTTATATCTCCGACTTATTGAAGAAGTCGGGAATGTGGGTAGCAACTTTTGCCTAAGTAAGTGGATTGCACAGTAAAATGTGTCACAAATCCAGACAACATACGGATAGTACTTGAACTTATGCCAACGGATATAATTACCCGTCCTGAATCCCTCACAGAAGATTGTTTCTTTACTTACGCCCTTGGGACTGATTTGCACGATACAAATTCTACTGCCCAATATTTACGCAGAATTAGGAAAGAAGATAAACCCTATATCGATATAGCTGTTTCTCCCAGACCTGGCTATCGATTTGAAGTCTGCCTTATCCCTGTTGAAGGGTTCGCTCAAGAAACAATATTGACAAAAGATGGGTTCGCCAAAGCTTTAGCGATTATTTGTGCTGTATCTAACAAAGCCAGGAAGCGGTTCCCGTCAGGAAATGGACAAGAAATTGTCCGGTGTCAATTTAGCAACTTAGCTGATGCAGTCGTTGTAGCGAACAGATTGTCTGCATTACCATCTAATATGTATGAAACTCTCGGCAAGGTATCAAATGCCTTGTGAGATCGCGTCCGTTTGAAGATTTATTATTAGGACTGATGCGAAGGCATTTTAATGGTAAGTAATTAGACGGACAAGAGAATAAAAAACTCAATGGTTCATATTTCGTCTTTTGAAAAAAGACTTGTAATACAAGGCTTTTAACCCTATTAAACGATTTTCCTGTTTTTACACACTGACCCATAATTCAAAGTAAGTTTTTTTATGCCTACAAGTCCTTTGCGTGAAGAACCTCGTAATCAGCGAGCGCCTGTAATTCGTACAAGTAATGAATTTATTCTTTTAGAATGGTTAAAATCAACTGGTCGTCTGATTGAACGGGAACATCAAGAGTCTGAGTATTTAAATGAAGTAGAAGAAATTTCAGAAATGATCGATCTTGACGATATCCCTTACGATCATGACGATGATGATGGTGATATGGACATAGAAGCGTAATTCGTAATTCGTAATTCGTAGTTACCCTAAACATTTCATTGATTTGGAATGTGTAGTTTATTTACGCCGAAAGGTAATAAATCCCGACTTTTTAAAGAAGTCGGGATTTTTAGTATTAAACTGTGAGTGTATTCAATTTTTGGACTTGAGTAATAGATAAAATAATTGTCCATTGCTGACTGTGAGACCAGCGCGATCGCCTGCTAATTTCCCAGTACCTAAAAAGTAATCTACCCTACCTGCACCTTTAATTGCACCTCCGGTATCTTGGTCAAGAACATAGCGGCTAACGATGCGCTCCTCCATTTTTCCGGTAGGATTGGCAAAGGGAATGGAAGCACGAATCAACGCTAAAGCACCAGGAGGCATGAGGGATTTATCTGTAGCGATCGAACGCTCTGCTGTGAGTGGTACGTTGATAGAACCTTGAGCTGGTTCACCGTGATTTTCTTGAAAAAAAACAAAACTGCGATCGCGCGGAATATAAATATTTAATTCTTGGGGATGCTTTTGGAAATAGTCGAGAATAATTGGCAGAGTTATACCTTCTAGAGGTAATTTGCGATCATTCACTAATTCTCGCCCAATGCTTTTGTAATTATAAGCAGTATGACCAGCATAACCTATTGTTGTTTGAGTACCATCAGGAAGTTGAAGTCTCGCTGAACCTTCAATTTGAGCTAAATATGGTTCGAGGCGTGAGCGAAACCAAAACAACTCTAATCCTCGTAATTTTCCTTTTGCGCTTTGTAAACCATCTGCTCCTTCTAATTCTTCGCGGGTAGGATGAGGCTTAGACCAAGAGTTTAAATCAGGAGGTAATCGATAAACAGGATAACGATATTCTGCTGTGGGGACACGACTGGCTGCGTAAAGCGGTTCATAATAGGCGGTGAACAAAACGGAACCTTTGGTGTCTTTACCGACTGACTGGTAAAGAACAAATTCTCGCTCTATGGCTTGATGTAATTCTGTTGCAGAATTAGTTGTTAGTAGGAGTTCGCGGAATCTTTTCAAGCTTTTGATAACGCGATCGCGCCTAATCTGTGCCACCGGATAGTTTTGATAAGCAGCCGCAGCATTAGCTGTTTGCAGGTATTGAAGACTGCGAGCGATCGCACTCAACAGCGCCTTTTTGTCTGGTATTTCTCCATAAAGAACTTCATCCAAACAAGAGGTATCACCTTGACAACAAGTTATTGGTAGCCTCTGAATTAATGGTGATTTTTGATTTTCAGCAGTCAAGGAAACTGGTATATCCCATTTTTTAATCTGACATTCTGGTGAAATGAGTTCCTGATACGTTAAAGATTGCATCCGTACCAGGAACATTGACAAAATTACAGGGAAGCTGATGGTGATAACTTTGTTAAACTTTCCTAACCCAGTAAGTATTTTTTTCATCAAAATTCAAATCTCTGAGATTATCCCACTTACCTCAAATTCAAAAATAATCTAATTATTTAACAACACCAAAATCTTCCCCCACTCCCCATTCGCTATTCCCTACTCCCCACTTCTTATTCATTCATATTCCGGTAAGTTGCAACTGCTGAAGGTGATATCCGATTCAAATATCGGAATATCCAATATTTGAAAATGGTATCTAAAATCACTGGAAATGTAGCAATAAATAAGAAGATAAAATCTCGATTTGCTGGTAATCCCCAATGACGCGATACACCTTCTAGAAGTACTTCCCAGCCGTGAGGAGAGTGGAAACCTACAAATATATCGGTAAACAAAATGATGATAAATGCTTTGGCACTATCACTAAGCCCATAGACAATTCTATCAAAGAAATCTTTAATCACAGCAATAGAAGATTTGCTGACGAGTAAAAGCCAGATAAAAGCACCTACCGAAAAAATATCTGCAAAAACATTTTTGATAGCATTAGAGCTTTCATGACGAAATTCTTCAGCAAGCTCAACTGCTCTCTTTTTCATTTCAACTTCTATCTGTTCAGGCAATAGTGGCGGCGCATTTTTAATGAAATTTTCAAAATGGAGTTTTTCTTCAAATCTTTGTAATTCTTCAAGGGCTTCCTCTTCCATTTCAGAATTTAGGAATACTTGCATTTGCTCAGTATCTCTAAACTGCTCCATAAGTGGCCCTACTACAAAAGCTTTTGCTATTTGATGCGTCAAAAGTGGTACGATAATTAATAATAAAATAAACCTAATAGAGATTATTGTTCTTCTTTGAGCTTGACGAAAACTTTGGATTACTTCTTGTTCTGAATTAGGATCTAATTCAACTTGCAAACGAGTGATAGTACTTAAAATAGAGCGGGGTAAAACGCCTGTTGTATCAACTTTACCCTTTGGTCTTGCTTTTGTCTCCCAGTCTTGAGTTGGTATTTTGGGTGGTAACGTTGGATTATTGACGAGCAGCGATTTTTCGTCAGGTATCACAGGGTTAACTGCTATATTTGGAGGTTGAACTACTAAAGCTTTGGAACTTGTTTGATCGGAAAGTATTTTGTATTTAGATATAACTTGATCGATAAAGTTTAGCTTTTCCAAAACCAAAGAAGGACTGAGAAACTCTATACCTGCTTTCGCGGCAGCTTTTTGATTCTCTTCATTTAAAAACCAACGGCTTGCTTTCAACTCTGTAAGCCGCATCCTCACAGTTTTTAATAGCTTTTTTAGGTCTGACTCAAAATAATCCATCACGCTGTTACTGTACATGGCTGAGTCAATGTCTATTTTATTACCATTAAAATGCTTGTCTTCTATTTCTTTAATCTTTAATGCTGCATCGTAAGCTTGATTTAAAGAACGTTCAGGAGTTTGTAAGTACCATCGGTAAGTATCAAGTAAGAAAGAATAGATTTTTTGGCTAAAAGCAGAGTTTTTCATTGGAGACAATCATCCAGCATTATTTAGTAACTATTAACCTTAAGTTAACGCACGAGGTATACTAGCAAATCTACAAGGAGAAAGTTTGTGGTTTCTCATTCGGTTTGGATTGTTGGCACTAGCCGCAGTGGTAAGACGGCTCGCTTGGTAGAGCAATTTTGTAGTTGGGTACAACCTGAGAAACAGTATGTTGAATCATTTTATACTAAAAAACCAGGACGTAAAAAAGGCGTTTATACACCCGAATTTTTATATCTTAAACAAACAGAGCCAGGAGTTTTAGTCTTAGCTGCCAATGATGATAATCGGCGAGAATTGGGAGATAAAATTGTTACATCTACATTAGGAAAATATCCGGTGCGTGCCAAAACGCCGCTAGGTTTTTTTCAGGATGAAGTTATTTTATTTTGGCCATTGCTAATTAACTCTTTGAGCCTGAAGGCACAGTTTCCGGTAAGATTGCGCCCAGAAACGGAGCAAGAGTTAGCAACCAAACTCTGGCGTCCCCAATTAGACGAAGAAATTTTACGTGTTGCGGGAGTGAATGAATCTCGCCTAGTGCGTCGCATTCTAGACTTATTGCAATTAGCAGCTTACAGTGGTGTACCTTGCGTAGATATTGCCCAGATTTTGACAAGGGGTCTGGGGGAAAATCCTACAACTTTGGAGCCGGAATTTCTCGCCTCTTTGCTTCTAGATTGGTATAACTGGTGTTTAGAGAGGGGGTTACTAACTTATGGCATTATTACCGAACTGTATAGTCAGCATTTATTAAGCGATCGCAATTACCAGCAGCACCTAACTAAACGCTATCAGGCAGTACTGGCAGATGATGTAGATGATTATCCAAGCGTAGCGCGTCTTTTATTTGAGTTGCTATTAGATCAAGGTGCAGTCGGGGCCTTTAGCTATAATCCCGATGGTGCAGTGCGATTAGGATTGGGAGCAGATCCCAACTACCTAGAAGGGTTAGCAGAACGTTGTCGGGTAGAAATCTTGACCGGGCCGCCTCCAGAGTCCCTGGGTGAGCAAGCTAAACAGATGGTGGAATTACTTACAGAACCGATGGTACTGTTGAGTTTACCAAAAACGGTGCATTCAATTCAAACCACCTCCCGCGCCCAACTATTGCGGCAAACAGCAGAAGTAATTGCTGATGCCATTCAATCACAGCAAGTGCAACCAGAAGAAGTAGCGATTATTGCACCAGGTTTAGATGCGATCGCTCGCTATACTCTAGTAGAAATCCTGGTCAAACAAAATATCCAAGTAGAATCGCTCAATGATCAACGTCCCCTAATTAGTTCACCCGTCATTCGCGCATTACTCACCATGCTGGCACTAGTTTATCCCGGCTTAGGACGCCTAGTAGATCGGGATGCCGTTGCAGAAATGCTAGTTGTGTTGAGTAGAAAACAACCATCAGAAAACTCCCCACTCCCCACTCCCCATTCCCCATTGAACACTGATATTGATCCGGTTCGCGCTGGTTTGATTGCAGATTACTGCTTTGTACCCCATCCCGATCGCCCCAACTTGCTACCAGTGTCAGCCTTCGAGCGCTGGGATAGAATTGGTTATGCAGCGACTACAGCCTATAGTGAGATATTACAGTGGTTAGAACAACAGCGATCGCAACAAGAATTGCGGTTAATTCCTAGTCCTATTTCTCTCTTAGACAGAGCAATTCAACGTTTTTTGTGGAATGGTAGTAATCTCCCCTATGAACAACTAGCAGCACTGCGGGAATTACTAGAAACCGCCCAACACTACTGGGAAATTGACACCAGATTACGACAAATTGGCCCAGTTGAGACAACGCCTCACACAACTATTATTGAATTCATTCAACTACTGCGACGTGGTACAATCACCGCCAACCCTTACCCTGTGCGTCCCATTGGTGGAGCGAGAAAAGCTGTCACCTTAGCAACTATATTTCAATATCGGTCTAGTAGGCGATCGCACCGTTGGCATTTTTGGCTGGATGCTGGTTCACCTCTATGGGCCAAAGGTGGTGCAGCAACTTTGTTCGGTGCGCCGTTTTTCCTGCGAGACAGGTTAGGCGAACCTTGGACAGCAGAAGATGAGAAATTAGCAGAAGAACAAAGGCTGCAAAGGATTTTGACAGATTTATTGTCTCGTGTATCCAAGAGAGTTTATTTGTGTCACAGCGATTTAGCCGTGAATGGACAAGAACAATTAGGGCCGCTGTTACCCTTAGTGAATGCTTGTGTAACCGTTATTTCTGAGGCTACTGTTAATTAAAGGCTCAGATCCCCGACTTCTTAAAGAAGTCGGGGATCTTGTAATATATTTGTTTGTATTTAGTAGTAATCGTCCCCTTTTTAACATAGAAGTTTGGGGTTGATCTTTGCAAATTTCGAGACTGTGGTTGAATTTGAGAAGGAGAGCGAAGAAAAACTTTATCACGTCTTAAGAGCAAAGGAATACTGAAAAGTGCCAAAATAATTACTACTCCGGTCATTATCCAAATCATTAATCTATTTGGTTTATAATCTGCTTGTTCAATTTGCCAGAAAACTTGATTGTATCGCCACGCGGCTAAGACAACAGTTATAATTCCAAAAGTTACCAAAGCCAAACCCAAATTTTCCGAGTTGGATAATGGATTTACCGGAAGTTCTTGTTGAGTAATAGCAATATTCAACTGGCGCAAAAATATACCAAATCGCGCGATCGCAAAACCAAAGCTAATCAATGCAATAGAAGTGCGAAGCCAAGCCAGAAATGTGCGTTCGTTCGCTTGATGCTCCCTTTGACGATCAATTTTTGGTATTTTATCCATGAGTATCTTCTGACGCTAATTTATCCTTGAAAAGTATTTATTACATTGATAAATAGCACAGACTAGCGCCAGAACAAAAATCAAGACGTATATGTAAAAGTCAAAACAATCAGATTCAAACAAACTCAAACTCTGTTTTCTACCACCGTTTTCCCTGTTTTTCTTTGTACAAATACTCTTTTAGCTTACTTTTATGGAACTGCTGATATTCATTTAAATTATATTGATGGATGGAAATTCCAGGACTTGATAGCTTTCCTTCAAGAACTTGTGCTATTTGATTATTCACATCTGGATAGTAATGACTACCATCATAAGTATTATATGTAACTGTGGTCATCTCTGAAGGATATGAGAAATCGTATGTTATATCATAACTGTTGCTAGCTTCATAAATTGCTTGTAATTCGCAGTCTAGCAAACCACGAGCATAGCTTTCATTGAAAAGCTTCCAAACTGATATTGGTGGCACATATCCAATAATTTTAGCATTTGGGAATGTATGTCGTATTTGTTTGTAATAGGCAATGCGAGAAAAGTCGCATTTCTCTTGAGTTTTTTTATCTACAAACTCAGGTTTGTATTTAGGAGCATTATCAAAAACTTTACCTTGAAAATCTTGATCATAAAATCTAATCTCTGTATTTAACCTAAAAATTGTTTTCAAGGACAACAGCAAAGTATCTAGAGAGAATAAATAAGACTGATAGACTGGTTTTGGTTTTGCTACCTCAACGTTATTTTTAAGTTTCGTCTTTTTATCAAAAGTGAAATTGTAAGAGTCTATCCCTACATATATTTTTTGAGGATTAATCCCTTTCTCTTTAACATATTCAGCATATTTAGCAAATTCCTCAGCTGTTCCAGCACTGAAAGAATAGTTGAAACAAACATTATTCTTCAGTGCCTTACTATTTAACAGAGTTACACGAGAGCTACCAAAAATCAGGCAATCATACTTTTGCTTATCACTATGCAACAATAGATTAGTTTTGGTCAACCTTTCATTATAGGGAATATTTACTGAATTTAACTTGTTCCCTTGAGTGTACCAGAGTGGATCAACAGCTACATTTACTACTCCAATAAACGAGATAAGTGTACTTACCATCGTCAAGTAGGTTTTCAAATAAGCAAACATCAGGTTGATTCTCCCTAAAACTGAAAATATAAAAACTCACTAACTTTAGTAAGGTGTAACAATGCGATTACAGTTAAAACTGAAATGACTAATGCATAGGTTTGATTCGGTTGCCACTGTAATTTAGACCAAAAAAGGCTATTAGATGAAAGTTTTTTTATTTTTTCATAATTTAATACTGGTTCATACTTGCCCATCCATTCTTGAACATTAGGTGTCAACCAAACGATCGCAAGTAAAATAGAAATATCAATGATTGCTTTTTTTAATCCTGATTCAATAATTTGAGTACTCAATAATAAGCCATTTAATCCAATCATGCCTTTGACAATTATGAATGCCGTAGCCATGTTTTCTGCTCTAAAGAAAACCCATCCGAAGACAACCGCGAGAAATGTTATAAACCAACCAAGTTTTAAACTCAGCCAGTTATTTATTTTCAAATCATACTTTTTTTGGAAAACATTCCATTCATGATTAATAGTTAAATAAGCTCCATGCAATCCACCCCAAAAGACAAATTGCCAACCTTCACCGTGCCAAATTCCTCCCAGCAGCATGGTTATCATTAAATTCAAGCTACGTCTAATCTCACCTTTGCGATTACCACCTAAAGGAATGTATAAATAATCTCGAAGAAAGTTAGAAAGAGTGATGTGCCACCTACGCCAGAAGTCGCTAATACTGGTAGCTTTATAAGGTGAGAAAAAGTTAACTGGTAACTTAATCCCGAACATCCTAGCTATCCCAATTGCCATATCAGAATAACCAGAAAAATCAAAGTACAGTTGCAACGTGTAGGCTAACGCACCAATCCAAGATTCTAAAAATGTGGGAAAGATACCAGCAGCAGCACTATTAAATACTGGGCTTGCATAAGCAGCAATATTATCTGCAAAGACAACTTTCTTAAATAATCCCAAACTGAAAATCGTAATACCTACTGTTATGTTCTCTAAGTTAAACTGATACACAGTTTTGTTAGCAAACTGTGGCATGATCTCTGAATGGTGAACAATTGGGCCAGAAATTAGTTTAGGAAAAAAGGTGATAAATAGGCAGTAATCTACAAATTTAGTGTCTTTGGCTTCCCCACGGAAAGAATCAACCAAGTAGGTAATTTGCTGGAAAGTAAAGAAGGATATCCCTAATGGCAAGATAATATTTTGTAAATTAAAGTTTAAATCTAATATATCGGCTGCACTTGAAACAAAAAAGTTAGCGTACTTGAAGCAACAAAGGATAATTAAATTAGCTGTTATTCCTAAAACAAGCAGTGTTTTTTTTCTGACTGTTGAGTTTAATTGGTTAAGTGTATAGCCTATAAAAAAATTTAAGCCAATTGAAACTAGAAGTAATAGTAAGTATCTTGGGTTCCACCAACCATAAAAAAATAAAGAAGCAGTCACTAACCAGGTGATTACTAAACGGTAATAACCATATTTACCACAAAAGAAAAATATGAAAAGAGTAATTGGCAAAAAGAGAAATATAAACTCTAAGCTGTTAAATAACATACATATTTTTTTGTGACCGAAGAAAATTATATGATTACATGTATTATCGGCACACAATCTATTTATCTAGATATATTAAAATTAATAAAACTTAATAGAAAAGCTACCGAACTGTTGGCCGATGAGAATGGCTGTACTAAGAATCCTGAGACAACCCCAAGCGATCGCTAGAATCTTTACAATAGTAAATAAGGTAAAGATATATATCATCAAAATCAATGGCACTATTCGGATTTGGCAAAAAGGCAGTTATGCCCACACCTGAGGAAGCTTTGCCAGGAAGGGCACAATCTATTTCAGTACCTGCGGCTCATTATGTCAACAAGAATCCCTTACAACCTCCTTATCCCGATGGATTAGAAAAGGCAATTTTTGGCTTGGGCTGTTTTTGGGGTGCAGAACGCAAATTCTGGCAACTTAAAGGAGTCTATACCACCGCAGTGGGTTACGCTGCTGGGTTCACACCCAACCCCACTTATGAAGAGGTATGTAGTGGGCGAACCGGTCACAATGAAGTGGTGTTAGTTGTGTTTGATCCCAAAGTAATTAGTTATTCTGAACTACTCAAAGTCTTTTGGGAAAGCCACAATCCCACCCAAGGGATGCGCCAAGGTAATGATACTGGCACTCAATACCGTTCAGGAATTTATGTATATTCCGAAAGTCAAAAGCAGCTAGCAGAAGCATCGCGGGAAGCTTATCAGCAAGCTCTCAACGATGCAGGTTATGGCAAGATTACTACAGAAATCTTGGATGCGCCGGAATTCTACTACGCCGAAGCTTACCATCAGCAATACTTGGCTAAAAATCCCAACGGGTATTGTGGTTTAGGAGGGACAAATGTTTCTTGTCCCGTGGGTGTAGTTGAATCGCAAGTTAGTAGTTAGAAGGAGCTAGGGGGAGTGGGGAGTAGGGAGTAGTGAGTAGGGGGGAGTGAGGACATAAGGCGGCTTTGGGCATAAGTCAATAATCAGTTCTTCTTCCCCCATTTCCCATTTCCCATTCCCCATTCCCCATTCCCCACTCCCCACTAAAATGCAGCTTGGAGTAAAGCGATCGCTCGAACCCATAACATAATACTTATCGGCCCTCCAATTACAATACCAGCGATCGCCCAGCCTCTTTGATGCGCTTTGAATTGTTCAATACTGTTCCACCGTCTACTTTTCCAAGCCCATTCATTACCTTTTGCACCGAATGCGATCGCCAGAAACAAAGAAAATTTTGGTATAAAACAGAATACTCCACACCACACTTGATTCGGCCACATCCACAACCAAGGCATGAGAAATGCGCCCCAATTCCAACCGAGAATTTCCTCTGGGACTGTTTCATTGTGATTATTTATCCCACATCCAGAATTGTTGATTATTTCTTTAAGCGGCAAAAGCTGATTCTTGTTTGCAGATTTGATAGCCAAACGAGATTTGAGAACATTCAGCGCTTCCCGGGCATTAGTAAATCGTTGTTCTGGAGCAGGTTCTATCAACTTTTGTAGCCAACTGACAAAACTGGGACTCAACTTAACTCGGTCTGTAAATTGCAACCGCAAATCCTGCTGGGGTAAATCACAGGGAGAAGTTCCTGTTAACAAATGAATCAGAGTCGCACCCAGTGCATAGAGGTCTGAAGCCGCAACGGCTCGACCACCAAATTGTTCCATTGGGGCATAACCATAAGTACCGACAACGGTAAAAGTAACGCCCTCTCTTGCTGCTTTATCCTGAACTGAACCAAAATCAACTAAATAAATCCGATTATCTTCGCCCCAGATTAAATTACTCGGTTTAATATCTCTATGCAACACCCCTGGATTTAACTCATGTAGATAGATGAGAATATTTAAAACCTCAACAGCAATTTTTCTAGCTCGCTTTTCACTAAACCTTTCGCCAATAGCAAGTTTTTCCTTGAGCGACTCACCAGGAATATATTCTTGTATTAAGGCAAACCAAAGTGTGCGATCGTCGATACAAAAATAATCTATATATCGAGGGATGCGGGGATGATTTAGCTGTTTAAGTATTTGTGCTTCCCTCTCAAAAAGTTTCAAATCATCCCACTGGACAGTACCGCCAAAGGCTAAAAGCTTAACTACAACAGTCGAATTTTCGCCATCAGAGGCTTGTAAATCCAATGCTTGCCAAGTTTGACGAATTCCATTGTTGCCGAGTTGGCGTTGAATTTGATAACGGTCTTGTAATATCTGTTCTGGTTGCAGCATCTGACACCTGCTGGCAATTTACTCTGATTCCCTTACTATTCAAGGATAGTCATTATCTAGAAAACCCGCTTGGCAGAGGGTAAAAAATATATTTTCTTCCTCCTGCCCTTCGGGTTCGGCAGTCCCCCAGACGCTCGAGGACTCGCTAACGCTGCGCTATCGACGGAAACCGCCAAGACGGGGGCTGCCTCACCTCCTGCCCTCTGCCTTTCTTCAGTAAAATATAGACATAAAAAAATCCCCGGTTTTAGGATGCCGAGGAATAGTTAGCAAGGTTAATTAGGGTTTAGAGCATTCCCAGTATCTCTAGTGCTGTATCCAAATGCCATTTAACCCGATAGAGTCCAAATAACTTCTCTTGACTGTACCGTGCTGGGTACTCTAGCTTCCTTCCTTC
Source organism: Nostoc sp. ChiVER01 (assembly GCF_034531155.1). NCBI lineage: Bacteria > Bacillati > Cyanobacteriota > Cyanophyceae > Nostocales > Nostocaceae > Nostoc > Nostoc sp. ChiVER01. The sequence goes on from NZ_JAVRBS010000002.1 coordinate 306,530, forward strand.
CATCGTCACCTTAAGCAAGGCTGACTGCTCCGGTGTAGGTGTTCCCATAGCTTCTAGTGTCACTTCTAGGGCTTCTACTTGAGAGAATATAGGAGACTTTAATCCTTTATTCTCTGATACTTGCTTGCAGGCTACAACAGGGAAGGTCAGGAGCGCGTTAATGTAGGATGCTTTATCAGCAGGGTTTCCTATTGCTTGGATGCCATACTGTATCAGACATAAATCGCGTAACGCTCTCAAGCTTTTAACTTCTAATTCTGTGCGTGTAAACATAAAATAGAGTTACCTCTTGTAAAAGTGGAAATCGGTGGTGAACTAGTTTGCAAGACACAATCGCCACCGATCTAAAACTCTATTCGCTTGCTATCATGCAGTTCAAGTCTTATTCATATTTCTCAACAATGCCTAATCCTAAAGGTAATCCAGAAAATTTAAAAAACTTCACCACAGACAGAGAAAAACCACTAACCGAGCAAGTCAATCTGAGAGTTACGAAAGAAATGAAGGAAGAGATACAGAAACAAGATAACCCTCCTGAATTTTGTAGAGAAGCAATTCAAGAGAAATTAGATAGGAATAAAGAGAAATAGTGAGAGCCAGATAATTTTTAGAGCAGTTGAAAATTTAGACTTTGGGATTCCCTAAAAACCTGGTGCGAATTATTATTCGCATATGTTATGAATAACATTAAAGATTGAAGGTGTCCAAAGAAGCACAACCAAAACAGATTATCATCTATGCCAATCAAGACGGCTATGAGCCGTTTACAGAGTGAATAAATAATTTACGGGATCAACAAGGAAAACGAGGCATACTGTAACGCCTACGCCGCCTTGAACAAGGCAATTACGGCGATGTTGCGCCAATAGGAGATGGTTTAAGCGAGTTGCGAATGTTTTTTGGTTCTGGTTATCGCGTCTATTTTGGTGAAGATGCTGAAAATATTGTTGTCGTACTGTGTGGAGGCGACAAAAGCACACAGAATCAGGACATCGAAGATGCAAAAGCTTACTGGAAGGAGTACTTAAGCCGTGAGAAAATTTAGAACACTTGATGAATTTGAAGAAGAGTACTTGCGTAAGCACCCGGAAGAAATCGACGATTATTTGACCGAGATATTTCAGGAATATGCAGAAGACAACGATTCCGGCGCGTTGTTAGCATCCTTGCGCGTCGTTGCCCGTGTACGGGGAATTAGTGAGATAGCCGAGCAAACCGGCATGACACGCCGGGGATTACAAAAAGCCTTCAACCATTATTTGCAGATTGTAGATAATTTTTGCGATAGTAAGCTTGATATTCCGCAGACAGCAGAGGTTCCCACCAATCACGATGATTGAGATACCACTCAACTGTTAAACGTAAACCTTCAGCAATTGTTACTGAAGGTGTCCAACCAAGCTGAGTTTTAATCTTGTTCGCATTAATTGCATATCTCCGATCATGCCCAGGTCTATCCTTGACAAAAGTAATCAACTGCTTTGCTGGACGTACTGGTAAATCAGTTGCTAATTCATCCATCATCTGACACAAAAGTTGCACCAGGTTGAGATTTTCCACTTCATTGCTACCACCAATATTGTATGTTTCTCCTGGTTGACCATGATTGATTACCACATCCAAAGCACGACAATGATCGCCTACATAAAGCCAATCACGCACATTTTTACCATCACCATAAACAGGTAATGGTTTCCCTATCAAAGTGTTGATGCACATCAGGGGAATTAGCTTTTCAGGAAACTGATAAGGGCCGTAATTATTAGAGCAATTTGTGATAATTGTCGGGAGGTTGTAAGTATGGTAATAAGCACGCACTAAGTGATCGCTACCGGCTTTTGAGGCTGAATAGGGACTATTGGGAGCGTAAGGTGTCGTTTCACAAAAAGCTGGATCATCTGGGCCTAAACTACCGTAAACTTCATCAGTAGAAACGTGTAGAAAACGATAATTAGATGGCTGTGCTTTTGCTTCCCAATGTTTCCGAAAAGCTTCTAGCAGTGTGAAAGTTCCTACCACATTAGTTTGTACAAAAGCAGCCGGCCCAAGAATCGAACGATCAACATGAGATTCAGCAGCAAAATGGGCGATGGTATCTATATTTTTGGTTGATAATAGCTCGTCTATGATGGTGCGATCGCAAATATCCCCCTCTACAAACCGAAAATTCTCTCTTCCCTCAACCAGCGACAAATTCAGACGATTTCCCGCGTAGGTAAGCGCATCTAACACCACCACCCGGTCATCTGGATAAACCTGACACCAGTGATGTACAAAATTCGCCCCAATAAACCCCGCACCCCCAGTAACTAATAACCGCCGACTCATTCCATTTCCTCTCTTCTCTCTGTGATTTGTGCGCCTCTGCGGTTCTTTCTATTACTTAAAATATTTTTTCCTCACCTTCCCATATATTTTCTGAGCAAGTAATTTTGCCACACGTATTCTCGTTAAACTCTTAATATTAGATGGCTGCTGTATCTTATGGTCAAAAAACTCATTTAACTCATTCAGAATAACTTGGAAACGCTTAATAATATTTTCAGTCCGATATTCAGCCAAAAACTCTTCACTCAAACTAAACGCTACTGAAGAATCAATCACCTTCAGAATACGTTGGACATCATATTCTTGAGAATATCCAGCAATTTTATAGCAATTAAATCCAGGGTCTAAGTAATCAGCCAGTCCACCGTTGACACTAGAAAATACTTGACAACCACAAGCAAGAGCTTCCATTGGTTGTAGACCAAATCCTTCGCTTAGACGCTGTTGCGCCCAATACTCAGCCGAATCATATAGGTAAACCTTAGCTCGGTTGAATAATCCAGGTAAATCCTCTATGTATGAATCAAGAACTAATACTTTACAACGTTTTTGTAACGCTGGAATCAATTCTTTAATTAAATACTCAGAAGATTTCCGAGTTTGAACTAAAACATCAATATCCCGTTCCAGCCCTAAATTTTGAAACTCATCAGAAATTTGATTGGGCAAATAATAAATTAGAGAATTGGGTGATTTTTCTCCCCAATATCCCATTGTATAGCGGCTAACAGTAATGATCGGAATACTTGCGGGTAGTTTAAATGGATAACCTGCACTATGTGCATGGTAAACAACATTGTATTGCTTAAGTTTAGCCACGAGTTGAGCTATATCAAATCCCCAACTGATGACAAAAATTACATCATTTAAATTTTTCTCTTTTAGCAAATCATCAATAAAAAGCTTACCTTTTTCTCGTTGGCGGTAAGTTACGATATCAGCACTACAGAATTGCTGAACCAAATTAAGGGCTTTTAACTCAGCCCAAAGACCACCACAGGCAAATTTACCATCTGTACCAGGAAGTAAAAAGTAAAGTTTTCTCATAATTTTTTTAGGGGAGTACCGCAAGGCGGAAGTCAAAAGTCAAAAGTCAAAAGGTTTTAATTTTAGTCTTTATGGCTGTAATAAAACAGTAGGTTTATTTCCGCCGACCTGTTACTAAATGGAGAAAACTATGGAGAAAAATTGTTTTGTCTCCCTCATCCCCCTCATCTCTATTCTTGCCAGCCCACTTTAACAAAATGTGCATGACGCCCCCAAACGTCGCGTGTACGGATAATATTGTCAATTGTTAAGTTAAAAGGAATGGCTGTTGTTAGGTAACGCTGTGCCATAGAACCTAAATCAGGTGCAAGTTCGGCGGCTGTCGTTGCTGCTAACCCCAAACCGATAAGTTGCTCAATTGGTCGAAACGGTAGTAACAGATGCACACCTACAGCTAGTCCAGCAGTTAAGAGCATTGCTACAGATAAATTTGTCCCGCAACGGGGATGTACAGCCAAATCCCATTCTCCACTGGTGAGGCGATGTCGAGCAAGTATGACCGCACGCCGCAAATCACTAATATTCACCTCACCATAGAGATAGAATCCCTGCTCAGTAGACAAACCGCTTAGTAGTTCGTTATCTAGTTGAACGTTACTAGGTTCACCTTGGGCAGGATAGGCACTTTTTGATTCGCTAAGAACCCAAACAGTAGCATGTTCTAAGGCGTGAACCTGCCGTATCATCAGAATTTCTTTCAAACCCGGAATAAACGATAGCTGTCTGAGTAAGTCGGCATCTTGTGTGGGTTGCGGAAACTCTGAAAATCGGTCTTCAAGACGCGGAATTTTCTCAGATACAGGTGTCGTAAAATCAAAGTTCAAAAATTTAAAGGGAGACAAGCTACCCTCAAAAGAAGCGGAAGTATTCATTGGAACACTGCTCCCAAAGCCGATGGGGCAACATAGATTTCTTTCAAATGTAACGTTTGCACCACTGAATTGTTGCTAATTTTTGTGGATGATTTTTGAGTTTGGGCATTGGGCATGGGTTATTCCCCTTGTCCCCTTGTCCCATTGTCCCCTTGTCTCCCTCATCCCCCTACTCCCTCATCTCCCCATTCCTACATCTGTTCCGCTTAATAAGAAATTCTGAATCTTTTATAGTTTCCGAGTCCGAAGGTCAGCTGGCTCCACTAACATAAACTCCGGCTGAGTGAAGGACTCGGAACTTTTGGTAGAGTGTTCACACTGAAAACTTAGGCGTGAAGAAGGAAATAATCAGTAAACTTCAAGATTGGCTTGCAATTATACCAGACTAGAGCAATTACCTTGCTACTAAATAAATCGTTTATTCGATCTGCTTAGGCAGAGTACAGCAATTGACATCATTCAAGCAGACTTTGCCCCACTGTAAAGCCCAGCGAACAAGAGCTACTCGATTTTCTGTCTCGGTCTTGGTAAGAATATTACTGATATGGTTATCAACTGTACGCTTGCTAATCTCCAGTTTTCCTGCAATCTCTTGGTTAGTTAAGCCAGCGGCTACTAAGTCGATAATTTGCAGTTCTCTGTCTGACAGACTAACGGGGGTCTCAGACTTGCCACCAGCCATGACTATTTCTATCCTCCCTTGGTATATGTACTTAATCACTCTTTCTAATTCTAGAAGATTCTTTTGTTGGGAGGGGTTTCAAGTGTTAGCAGTAATCCGATTGTCAATATTTTCTTTGGATTTAAAATTGGCAAAAATATAAATCATCAAACAATGTTGTATTTTATTATACTAAATTATGTTAAAACTAATAGTGTAAACTCTTAGAGCAATTAGATGATACTCAGAAGCATATAGATGTTATGTAGTAATAAAAAATGCTATTTAATTCTATGAAGGGCTGGCGACAGATTAGCGAAAATTGTTGTAGATTTTATACTGTAAATTACTAATCCAAAATCGAAATCTAAAATCTAAAATAAAATGAGCAATCCCCGTGTTTTGTGCCTCGGTGAAGTTTTGTTTGATTGTTTAGCCGATCAATTAGGGCTAAAGCTAGAAGAAGTAAAATCTTGGACTCCGTATCCTGGAGGAGCGCCAGCTAACGTAGCTTGTGCTTTAGTCAAGCTAGGGACGCCAGCAGGATTTATTGGAGCCGTTGGTGAAGATGAACCAGGGAATGCACTGGTCAAGTTATTACAAGATGTAGGTGTAGAGACGACGGGGGTACAACACCATCCTACAGCACCAACGCGGCAAGTTTATGTTACACGGGATTTAGCAGGCGATCGCACTTTCGCCGGATTTGGTGAGTATGATACCGCAGAATTTGCTGATACTCGCCTACAAGCTAAACAATTGCCAAATTCCCTGTTTGAAGACGCAGATTTTCTGGTTTTGGGTACTTTAGAATTAGCCTATCCTGAAAGTGAAAAGGCAATTCACCGCGCCCTAGAGTTAGCAGAACATTACGATTTGAAAATTGTGTTGGATGTGAACTGGCGTCCCGTATTTTGGGACGAGCCAAACATCGCTCATCAAAAAATTCCAGAATTATTTAAGCGAGTCGATTTTCTGAAACTCTCCAAAGAAGAAGCTGAATGGCTATTTGAAACCGCAGACCCTGGAGCCATCACTTACCGTCTAGCTTCAATTGAAGGAGTGCTAGTAACAGATGGCGAAAACGGTTGTAGCTACTGTTTGGGTGAGAACGAAGGCAAATTACCTTCCTTTTCCATACCTGTAGTTGACACGACTGGCGCAGGGGATAGTTTTTTAGCAGGATTCATTCACCAATTGAGTCAGCATGGCATCCACAGCTTGCGGGATGCCGAAACCGCAAAACGCATCGTCACTTATGCCAGTGCTGTTGGGGCACTGACTACCATTAAACCAGGTGCGATCGCTTCTCAACCTACAGATGCTGAAGTCCAAGCTTTTCTCGCCTCTCATCAATAGGAACTAGCATAAGCCATTGGGATATCAGCTATCAAAGGCTGATACTCCCGGCTAGAAAATGGACGAAAATCCTCGTCCCATTCTGCGGTCATATTGCACAATAAACGTAGTTGAAGTGTTTAGGACTTACGCACACTCTACCAATTCTTCTCTACGAGACGCTGCGCGAAGGCGTTCTTGGCGTCTTCTCTACGAGACGCTACGCGAAGGCGGTTCGACAAATTAAGCTTTTTGGCAATTTTTGCGTAAGTCCTGGTGTTGTTGGTACTGGATTCACGCACTCAACTTTTACTTTTAAAAGTTCTGAATTTTTAAATGATTAGTCTTAGTTTGCTGCCATAAAGTATCAACAGTCACAAATTCATAACCTTGTTGTAGCAGTTGCGGAATGAGAATTTGGATTGTGGCAGCAATATCTTGTCCACCGCAAGCACCATCATGTAAAACAATCAACGAACCATTTTTGACCTGCTGCATAATTCGCTCTACCACGGTGGTTACACCTGGTCGCACCCAGTCTTCTGGTACAACACTCCACATAACCGGACGATAATTCCACTGAGAGAACAGTTTTAAAGTGGCAGGTGTAAATAAACCATTGGGGGGGCGGACATCTCGCACTTGTTGAGGTTGCAGGTTGCAGGCATTGTAGATGGCAGCTTGGGTTTTTTCTAAACTATCCTTCAGGTCATTTGGAGAAAGCATGGCAAAAGAGCGATGATCATAGCCATGCAATCCGATCCAGTGTCCGCGATCGCTAACGGCTTTGGCAATGGCTGGTGAACGGTTGACGCAAACGCCCAACCAAAAAAAACTCGCTGTAATCTTGTAACGATCTAATACTGCCAATACTTCTGGTGTGTATTGAGGATGCGGCCCATCATCGAATGTGAGGGCGATCGCTTTAGTATGTGGATTTCCAGTCCAAAGGCAGTTGGGAAAACTCGGCTGGAGAATGCGGTAAAAAATTGGGAACAGGGGAGCTAGTTGCATAAAGTTTTTTGTTTTTTTGCGTAATCTTGCATAAATACACTGATTACTTAATGTTGATAACTGTTAAACGTGGGAACCATAGCTTAATTCGCTTATATCTAGAACTTACTGGACAAACAGATAGTTCCAGGTATAAGCCCTCCTTATAGTTTCAACCATCGGAGCGATCGCAAGAGGGAAGGCAATCACTACTCCAAAATCATATTTTGTAAAAAATCTCTAAGAGCAATACTTTTTGACCTGGTACTCGTCCAAATTCCGGAAAAATCTACGAATAAACACTGGATGAAAAGTTAATGTTGTTCAAAGATATACGAGATTATCAAATTTCATTTCTGAGCTTATTCCTAGTCGTGGGAATCAGTACACGAGACTGGACATTGCGAGCAGAATTGATTGGGGTATTGATTGCTACTTGTCTATTAACTCAATCGGTATTGTCATTTGTCATTAGTCATTGGTCATTGGCAAACAACATAGACGCCCCAGCCGTTTCCCGCAGGTTAGGACAAGTTACAAATCTTCGCAGTGCTTTAATTACCTCATTGGGACTCAGTTTACTGTTGCGGGCCGATCACTGGACGACAATGGTTTTAGCTGCAACAAGTGCGATCGCTAGTAAATTTCTCTTCAAATTTGGTGATAAGCATTTCTTCAACCCTGGTAATTTTGGCATCATTTCCGCCTTAGTTCTCACCTCCGATGCTTGGGTTTCGCCGGGACAGTGGGGTGAAGAGTGGTGGTATGCGCTGTTATTTGCCGGGACTGGCGGCATGATTTTGCAGCGCATAGGTCGCTGGGACACCACAGCCGCTTTTTTGGGTAGCTATTCCTTGCTAGAAGCAATTCGTAATCTCTGGTTAGGTTGGACTTGGGATGTTTACTGGCATCGGTTGATGAGCGGCTCGTTGTTGTTATTCGCTCTATTTATGATTACAGATCCGCGATCAATTCCCAATTCGAGAATTGGACGGGTAGTTTGGGCAGCTTGCATCGCTGGATTAACTTTCATCTTGCGAAATTATTTCTTTATTCCCACCGCAGTCTTTTGGGCGCTGTTCATCCTTGCGCCACTGAGCATTCTGCTAGATGTTCTCTGGTTAGCCCCACGATTTTCTTGGCAAGAGAGAAAAACAGGTGTAGAAATGTTGCAATGCAACGTTTCTACAGACATCATCGACCTCAAGATTAAAAATATAGAGGTATAAAAAATGAAGATTTTTCGACTTTTAACGCCATTACTGTTGACAATTGTCGCAGTATTTTGTTTTGCACCCGCAGCTTGGGCATTTTGTGGATTTTATGTAGCTAAAGCCGATACGAAGCTGTATAACAAAGCTTCTCAGGTAGTGATAGCACGAAATGGCGATCGCACCGTTTTAACGATGGCAAATGACTACCAAGGGGAAGTCAAAGATTTTGCGATCGTAGTACCAGTGCCAACGGTATTGCAAAAAGACCAAGTTCGCGTTGCTCTACCCAATATTATCGAGCGCCTAGATGCTTTTAGTGCGCCGCGATTAGTGGAATATTTTGACCCAGATCCTTGTGCCCCACTACTACGATTTCCCACAGCAATTACACAAACAGCACTTCAAAATTTTAGTGCGGCAGAAGTTCAGAGAAGCGATCGCAGTTTGGGTGTGACGGTAGAAGCGCGTTTCAACGTGGGCGAATACGACATCGTGATCCTTAGTGCGAAAGAATCTGGCGGACTGGAAACTTGGCTGACACAAAACGGCTACAAAATTCCTCAAGGAGCGAAACAGTTACTTCAGCCCTATATCCGTTCCTCAATGAAATTCTTTGTTGCCAAAGTCAACTTGGATAAATTTGAGGAATCTGGTTATCAATTCCTGCGTCCGCTACAGATTTCTTATCAATCACCCAAATTCATGCTGCCAATTCGTTTAGGCATGATTAACGCTACGACAGAGCAGGATTTAATTGTCTATATCCTCTCACCTCAAGGAGAGGCACAAATCACTAACTATCGGACAGTGAAAATCCCCTCCAACGTTAATATTCCCGTATTTATCAAAGATGAATTTGGTGAATTCTACAAATCCCTGTTCCAAACCGCTTACACCAAAGAAGGCAAGAGAGTCGGCTTTTTGGAATACGCTTGGGACATGGGTAGTTGCGATCCTTGTTCAGCTGATCCCCTTACCCAAGAGGAACTCAAAGAAGCAGGCGTATTTTGGCTAGATGATAATTCTCTAACTAAGCAAACTAAGGTTACACCAATCCTCAAGTTTCCTCGTCCTGTTTTTAACAGTAACGTTTTTATCTCCCGTCTGCATGTCCGCTATACCCGCGACACATTCCCTGAAGACTTGATGTTCCTATCAACTGCTAACCGTGAATTATTCCAAGGACGTTATGTTTTGCAATATCCATTTGAAGGGGAACTGAAGTGTGAGGCAGGTAAGAAGTACAAACAGTCTTTGCCCAAGCGTTTTGAAGAAGAAGCGCAGACTCTAGCTAGATTAACCAACGGGAATATCCAAGATATTCGCAAAAAAATGAAGCTGAGTGTCGGAAATTTCACATCTTCCTTGTGGGAAACTTTCTTGTATAACATTGGATTAGATTGAGGAGAGTAGGGAGTAAGGGGGAAGTTAAAAGCTTGATACAGGATCTTTTTCCCCTTTTCTCCCTGCCCCATGCCCCTTTTCCTCTTCCCCAATGACTAAAAATCTTGACGAAAATTTTTTAGACTGTTGTTATACGCAATACTAAGATATTCTTGCTTTCTTCGCCAAGATTCTCATGGTTCAATTTGATGAACAGCTACGCTACTTAGTTAGCGAAGCCTGTGAACACCCGTCTGGAAGTCCTCAGCGTCAAAAGCTGCTCACGCAAATTATTCGCTTGAGTGCAAGTAGACTCTGGAGAGAAAGTACCCCTTATTATCAAGATGCACTACAACAAACTTGGTTGTATTTTTGCCGCAATGTTTGTGAGGGTTTGACAGGTCAAACCTATGACCCCACTTATGGTAGTGTCATTACCTGGCTAAATGCTTACTTAAAACGGAGATTACAAGACTTTTACATTAACCAGAACCGGGAACAAGCCATAACAGTCCCTCTTTGGATTCGTCAGTCTACATCGGGTGGAACAAGTGAAACCATTGATCCTGTAGATAACCTTCCTGCTACCCCCCAACCACCTCCCATTCTGGAAGACTTGGAGATATGGGCTAAGACAGATTCTGAAGGAGAACTGTGCAGTACTTACATTAAAGGGCGTCCAGATGTGAATTGTCAGGTATTAATTCTCAAACGCCTACCCCCAGAAGTTAGCTGGAAAGAATTATCTGAAGAATTTGGGCTGTCAATTCCGACATTAAGCAGTTTTTATCAGCGCCAGTGTTTACCACGTTTGCGTAAATTCGCCGAATTACAAGGATTGTTATAAAAATACGTTGTTTCAGGCTTTTCTTATTCTTTTGCGATGCCTATGGCGGTAAACTACGCAAATAGACCATGCTATAGGGGCACAGCATTGCTGCACCCTTACGAAGGATGTGGTCACTTAGTTATAGACAAAACCCAATCGCCTAAAAGTTGGTTTACTTTATCGGGTATTTCATCATGGGGACAATGACCGGCTGTTAGGAAATGTTCTCTGAGTTCAGGATAATATTGACGAAACTTCTGAGAACGTTCTCTAGCATTCATCCAAGGATCAGCTTCTCCCCACAACATCAACAATGGACAAGTTAATTGCTTTAGTAACACATCAACTTTTTCCCCTTGAGGAGTGCTAAAAACTGACACAAATACTTCCATTGCACCAGGATCGTAAGCAGGACGAGCAATTTCTTCTACTAACTGATCTGTAATTGCACTTTTGTCAAGATAAACTTTTTCTAAAGTTTGGCGAATTACCCAACCTTGGCGCACATATTGAAATAACAAAAACTGGGCTAAAGGTTGTTGAAAGATCCATTTAGTGCCGTCACCAAGAAGTTTCTGCAAAGTAGCGGGTTGTTTGGGAGGCTCAATTTCTGATTGTAAAGCTTCCGGCTCAGATGTCGGCTGGCTTTCGCTAAAAGGCCCTGCACTATTGAGCAAAACTAAACCAGCCGCACTGTCGGGACGTTGGGCTGCGACACATAAGCTAGCATAGCCACCAAGGGAATTACCTGCTAATACTGCTTTTTGACCAATTACTTCACTGATGAAATCATGGAGTTGGTCGCGCCACAAGTCGGCACTATACTGCAATTTCGGTTTTGCTGATCGCCCGAATCCTAAAAGGTCGATCGCAAATACTTCAAAATCTTGACACAATCCTATGATATTCTTGCGCCAATGGTCTGTGGAAGCACCAAATCCATGTACTAAAAGCAAAGGCGGACGTTGCGCTTGCTTCTCTCCCGCACGCACGTAGTAAACGTTGTGCCCGCGCCACTGCCAATATTTACCAGGAATTGGGGTTGTAGAGGGGGCTGTAGTTGCCTGCATGATTCAAAGAATTGTTAAGTAGCTTTTAATAATTGTAGGCTAGTCCAAGGAGTGGGGGAGCAGGGGAGGCTGGGGGGAAATCACTAATGATTAATAACTAATAACTAATGACTAAAGAAAGATTAATTACAGGCAAAACTAAGCTATTAGGGGTAATTGGATATCCGGTTGAGCATTCGCTCTCGCCGGTAATGCATAATGCTGCACTTGCTCATTTGGGATTAGATTATGTTTATCTTCCCTTTCCTATAGCACCAGAGAATTTAGAAATAGCGATCGCAGGTTTCGCAGCTATTGATATTGTCGGTTTTAGTGTGACAATACCTCATAAACAGGCAATCATGCCTCTGCTTTCAGAAATTACTCCTATTGCTCAAGCTATAGGCGCAGTGAATACTGTTAGTCGCCAAAATAATCAATGGGTAGGGACAAACACAGATATAGAAGGATTTATCGCTCCTTTGCAGACAACCTATAAGCAAGATTGGAGTCAGAAGGTAGCAGTAATTTTAGGTAATGGTGGCGCAGCCAGAGCAGTTGTCGCAGGTTGTCACCAACTAGGTTTTGCGAAAATTCATGTTGTTGGGCGTAATGTGCAGAGATTACAAGAATTTGGTAATAGTTGGAATAATTCACCCATAAGTGAAAATTTACAAGTTCATCAATGGGAAGAATTACCAAAGCTAATTCCTCAAGCTAATCTGCTGGTAAACACAACCCCCATAGGTATGTATCCCAAGGTTAATGAGTCGCCTTTGAGTGTAGAAGAAATAGCAAATTTACCAAAAGGTGCGATCGCTTACGACTTAATATATATTCCAAAACCAACGCAATTTCTAGAGCAGGCAGAAAAACAAGGTGCAATTGCGATCGATGGATTAGAAATGCTAGTTCAACAAGGAGTAGCAGCATTAAAAATTTGGTTGCAGCAGGAAACTGTGCCTGTAGAAGTGATGCGCCAAGCGTTGCAAAAGCATTTAGGTTTAGATTGATGGAGAAATAATTATCCTGAGCTAGATTGCCTTTCTGCTTTGTCAGGTTAGGTTCGATTGGCAATTAGTCAGCCTGGAAGGTAGGGAAAGTTCGATAATGAATTTGATTGACGCAGCCATTTTTGGTTTCTCAATCCAAGAAAATAGTTCCCACTCTTTTACAGCCATGCAAAATCTCACCAGAATTACCCGCAATCCAGAAGTGATGGGAGGCAAACCCTGCATCCGGGGAATGCGTGTTACCGTTGGTACTATTGTCGGCTTAATGGCATCTGGACACAGTAATAGTGACATCCTTAAGGCATATCCTTACCTCGAAGAAGCCGATATTTATGAAGCGCTTGCCTATGCTGCATGGCGAGTTGAAGAGATTGAAGTCCCGCTCCGAAGTGCATGAAAATTTTGATTGATATGAATCTTTCCCCTGATTGGGTTGGGGTTTTTGAGAAGTACAATATCTCCTCTGTCCACTGGTCTTGTGTTGGCGACCCTCGTGAGAAAGATTCGATAATTATGGAGTGGACAAGAACTAATGGGTATATCATATTTACCCAATTCACTTTGAGTGATGATGAGGAATTTATTTATGCATTAGGTCAATTCATATATGTTTCTTAAACCCAAAATAGCTTTATCATGGCTTGCATTCTTACTCAGTTTTACAAGCCTATTTCTTAGTTCTTGGATTATTCTTCCGGCTCCAAATATGTTTTTACTCACCCTCGCAGTAGGAGCGCCAGAAGTCAGTCCTTGGCTATTGTTATTAAATTTACTCTCTTTATTACTTGCTTTTTTCTACATCCGTCGCCGTAAATTACAACGTTTAGCTTGTATTTTCAGTTTAATAGGATTGCTAATTTCTGCATGGGTGCTAGTGAATATCCCACAAACTCAAATGCAGATGTCTAAAGCGATGAAGCAAGGGTTAGGAGCAAATTATCTAGAGCAAATTCCAGCCCAAGTAAGGGCAAAGATGCAAACCCATCCCTTTAATTTAGTTAATTCCTTCCGGGGTATTGCACTAGCTAAAACGCGTCATCAAAAAGATATTATCTTTGCTTCTCCTGGGGGAGTGCCCTTAAAAATGGAAGTCTACCAACCCTCAGAGGTAGGGAAATATCCAGCAGTGGTAGTAATTTATGGTGGAGCTTGGCAATATGGCAACTCTCATGCAAACTCCGAGTTTAATCAATATATCGCTCATCAGGGATATACAGTATTTGCGATCGCTTATCGACATGCACCTAAATATCAGTTTCCATCTCAGTTAGATGATGTGCGTACAGCCTTAAATTTTATTCGCAAACATGCAGCAGAATATGAAGCTGATCCAGAACGTATGTTACTTTTAGGGCGTTCTGCGGGAGCGCACTTAGCAATGTTAGCGGCTTATCAACTAGATGCACCACCCATTCGTGGTGTGGTGAACTATTACGGGCCTGTTAATTTAACGGAGGGATACAAAACACCACCAAATCCCGATCCTATTAACACCCGCGCTGTTTTAAAAGCATTTCTCGGTGGTTCTTTAGAAGAATTGCCTAATCAGTATGAAATTGCTTCACCAATAAATTATTTAACGCACCCTTTACCACCAACTTTATTAATTTACGGCAGTCGTGACCATTTAGTGCAAGCGCGATTTGGTAAACAAATGTATGAACGTTTACATGATTCTGGTAATACTGCGGTTTTTCTAGAGATTCCTTGGGCAGAACACGCTTTTGATGCCGTCTTCAACGGTGTGAGCAATCAATTAGCGTTATATTATACTGAAAGATTTTTGGCTTGGGCGTTGTTTAAGCAATAAGACTTGTCGAAGTTCATCAAACGTTTTAATCACATCTCATCCTTGCAAAACTTTAGCAGCAGTTAACTGGAGATTAGCAAAAATTGAAGAGACAATCGCACTTTCTCCCTGATAAACTCGCTCATCATAAAATCCCTCTACCCATTCCAAAACCGTCACCTTCTGGGCGATAGGATCAACAACCCAATACTCAGCAATTCCCCGCGCCGCATACTCCGAACGCTTATAACGATAATCCCGATTTTCCTGATTTGGACTCACCCTTACGGGTTCGTCAGTTGCTTCAACGCGGGGAACCCGCGCAACGCACTGACTCACCACCTCAACCACCAACAATGGCGGCGGCATATCCATCAAAATTATAGATCGTGTAGCTCCTTGCATTACCTTGGCTAACTCCTCAGAATACACCACCAAATCAGGCACACGTACCCCTACCTGTCGGCTATGCACAGCTACCTCTGCCTTCATCCGCAACTGATAAGATGGAATTCCCAGTTGCAAGAAACAAGTAACTAAAAACATCGCTATCCGTTGATTAATATCACTTTCTGAAGGCATGGGTGTTAGTTCACCATTTTCTAATTCATATAAAGTATCCGTCCCATCGTCATAAGAAAGGAATTCTTCAAAGGTCATCTTTTTAGGGACTGCAACTGTCATTGCTTTTTCTCCCATAGTTAGCTTGTATTGATTATTTTAACAATGCCTCTAATTTCTCCTTCCCCTGCTGAATCCCCGCGTCGAATTCTCTAACAGTGACATGGGCAAGCAGGGGAAGAGGAATAATTAAATGTGTTTACGGATATCTTAGTAGCAAAAACTACTAAATTTTTTCTTTACTTCCCCTGCTTCGCCTTTAGTGGCTTGACGAGAAGTGGAACCTCTTAGAATACGTTGGGCTGGCAACGAGATAACATAAACCTTTGAACTTTACAAGCGTGCCATTCGGCTCATTAATGGAGTTCAAAGCCTCCTAACTCCTAATTCCTAACTATTTCTGCGGCCACCGCCAGTTATAGCGATTCCATTCATAGATGCCTTGAATTTCATACTCAGAGCCGTTGAAGAACCGGACGATGCAGTTAGTAGAGGTATCATCACCGTTGCTAATTTCCTCGACCTTGATCACCATACAGGGAAACCATTCGCGCTTACAAGGGCCATCTTCTTGCACCCATTCCCATAGTGCGTTGGAAACTTCTATGCGATCGCCTACTCTTAGTTTTAGTGCATCCTCAAAATAAGAATACTTATCAAAATGATATGACTCTACACGATTGAGCCACTGTAAACCATAACGTTGCCGAATAAATTGTACTGTTCCAGAGTCATTTTGCAGTAGCCAGTCGTTGAGTAATTGCACTTTCCAAGTGCGGTTGCGTTGTTCTTCATCCTTAACAAATTGTAAAAATGCTTCTAACTCCTCTGGGGTAAGTTCGTCTAAGGGATTAGCAATAGCTGATGCTCTAGAGTTAGAATTTCCCTGAATTTGCTCCACGACTTGCAGTAATATCTCTTTTTGCGTGTCAGTGAGAGGACAGCTTGCTGCATCACAATCATTAAAGGCTGCGAGCATAGATGCTTCAATCTCATCTGGAGTCATAAGTTAATAGCAATTGAGGGTTATTTCCCTAATTATTACAAACCTTAAATTAAAGTCTTCAATCCCTTGTAGTGAAATTCAGGTAAGCTGAGATTATAAGTTACATATTGTAAGATTAAGCCACGGAGTCTTTTATGCGCTTGCGCTCACTCACGGTCGTTTTTATTTCCTGTTTCATCACCTTTCTATCGTGGGTGAGCATTCCCCCTGCTGTAGCATTGACACAGATTAGATTATTTGATGTTTCTTATAAAGATTGTCCACCAGAACTAGCACAAGGGGCTGTTATCAGTAGTGGTAGTGCGGCTGCTAATTGTTTCCTTGTCTTTGGTAAGGCAGAAAATGGCACTTATAAAACAGTCTACGACGCAGATATTTTTGGACGCATCTATGATGCCAACAATGACTCGGTAATGCAAAACCGCACTCGCTTAGGTTCTATTGCTGAGGTTCCACCAGGTATTAGCAATTTTGAATTGAGAATTTCTGTACCTGCGAATCAGCCTACTCCGTTGAAGCTGAAGCAGTTTAAGGCAGCCGGATTTAGCGGCCAAGTGCGTAAGTAATACTAATTTTTTGAGTTATAAGAAGGAAAACTTTACAGATCCTCATCGCGTTCAGACTTGACAAAAAGCAAACTGATATAGCAAGATGCATTCAAGTCCCTTTCGTCCCACATCTCGAAGTGGGTAGGAGGCAATGCATGATTGGCAATATTTCTTTAACCACGATCGCAGCAATCTAAATCAAGGCACTTACCGCATCTTTGAGCCGGAGTGGAAAGCAGAGATTCTCCACTGGTTCAGCCAAAAGGGTGTAGATAAGCAGCAGAAAGAAGATTTTATCCAAGCTTTAATAGATTTTGATGACGGTTGCGGTGATTTTTATCGGTATCGCGCCTACTTTTTGGCGGCTGAGGCTTTATCCCAGTTCCCAAAATGTAGTTTGGGTGATGCGATCGCTTCTCAAGTGCTGAAATGGAGTTATGCTTACTTTCGGCAAGATAAAAGCGATTGGCAGATACTACCACAGCCATTGGTGAAGGCAGCTAGAAAAACGCTGGAATTAACCGATAGGAAACGGGTTATCGCGGCTTTTGTTCATTTGCTTCATACTACTGAAAGTCCCACAGTTCTTAGACTTGCAGCCGAGAAGCTAGGAGAACTCGATCCGGGTAATAAAAGTGCGATCGCAGCTTTATTACTCCTAATGAAGCAAGATAAATATGACTATTGGTGGTTTGGAATTGGTAGCTTAGGGAAAATTGGCTATGGCAATGAAACTGCGATCGCTGCTTTAATCCAATTTATTAAGATGAAGCCTGATGAAATTACAAATGAGTGGTTGACTTTAGAAGACATATATCAGGGTACGATTACAGCTTTAGGAAAAATAGCTTATGGCAATGAAATTGCGATCGCTACCCTAATTGATTTCATCCAACAATACAAAGATGACGTGGTTTCTTCATCTGCGGCTGCTGCTTTGTGGGATATTGATCCAGGTAATCCAATAGCATTAAATACTTTAGTCCAGATTCTCGAAACTACCGAGAATACATATTTGCTCGATATGTCTGTTAGATATTTGATGGTAATTGATCCAGGTAACAAAGCTGCAATTACTATTTTAACTGAGAGAATTAAAATCACTAAGAATGAATTTTTCCGTTGTAAAGCTGCTTTATGTTTAGGAAAATTCGATTCAGGTAATAGAGTAGCAATCACCACTTTATCCAAAATACTTGAAACGACTGAGGAAGAATGGGTGTATTTTCATGCAGCAGATATACTAACACTGACTAATGACTATCAGCAGCAAATAATTAAAGCCATGTGGAAAATGGTTAACTTAAAAGATGAGTCTACATCTCTAAGTGCGCTCTTTACGTTGCTGGAAATAGACTGCAATAATCAACAGGTGATTGATACTTTAATTTGCTTATTGAATACCACAAAAAATGAATCAATTTTTACAAGTGCTGCTTATAGCTTACAACAACTTAACCCAAGTATAAAATTAGAAACAGAGAAGCTAAATGAACTGATCGCCATCTTTATTGGATTCATTCAAATCCATGACGATCTTCAAGTTGAAGAAGATGAAAGTGAAGATTTATTTCCTTTACAATGGCTAAGGTATGAATCCTGTCTCTTGGATATAGCTGATAGTTTGACAAAAATCCTCCAAAGCGAACATTTACTACAAGTAGTCATAACCCTAAAAGACTATCCGGGTGAACAGTTCGACAAAAACAGTTCTTATCGCTACGAGGCTATATTTAACATTATTTGGCATTGTGCCGAAAATCTAACTTATCCAGATTTCCACAAAGCAATCAACTAAACAACAAGCGCAGATTTCTTATCTTCCTTTGCGTACCTCTGCGCTTCCCTCCGCGTCCCTCTGCGTTAAAAAACAATCTCCTCCCTCATCCTCTCTTCCAGCACATCCAACAACCCATCCACATCCTTCCCAACTTCCTCAAAGCAAATCGGTGGCGCTGGTTCCGGTGCAAACTGAATTAACTTAATTTCCCCCTTCCCAATCCCAATCATCACAACTTCCACTTCCGGCTTGTGATTCTCCACAATTCCCAAAATTTCCTGAAGCCGATTTTCAACTCTAATATTTAAATTCTCTATCTGCTCTTTCGGACAATAAACAAAATGCGGCGTTGGTTGCAAATCAATACCAACAGTACCTTGACTGTCACCATTTGCTAACCACAATCCCCAAAACAGCGCCGCCAATTCCTGCTGATTTGCTTTCACAAATTTATCCAACTGGCGACGCCACTTAGTATCACCTGATTCTGGTTGACTATTACCAAAAAACATAAATAATTCGTAATTAAGACACAGACAATAGGCGCAACTTATCTCAAACCTGACTGTACACGCCAGAGGCCGGAATAAATACCGTCTTTCTCCAGCAGTTGCTCATGGGTTCCCGACTCTACTAATTTCCCATGTTCCATGACATAAATGCAATCGGCATTGCGGATAGTGGAAAGACGATGAGCGATCGCAATTGTAGTTCTATCTACTGTAATCCGTTCGAGCGATCGCTGGATTGCTGCTTCTGTCTCATTATCCACTGCTGAGGTAGCTTCATCTAAAATCAGAATGGGTGGATTTTTTAATACTGCACGAGCGATCGCAATCCGTTGTCTTTGTCCACCAGATAACTTTTGTCCTCTTTCCCCCACAATTGTCTCATAACCTTGGGGCAGATCAATAATAAAATCATGCGCCTCGGCTATCTTCGCCGCCGTGATAATTTCTTGCTCTGTATTCTCAAAGCTACCATAAGCAATATTCTCTGCTACAGTGCCATGAAATAGAAAGACATCTTGACTCACCAAACCAATACAACGGCGTAAATCTTTTAAATTCAAACTTTGCAAGTCAATGCCATCAAGAGTAATGCTTCCTGTTTGCACCTCGTATAACCGTAACAAAAGTTTAACTAAAGTGCTTTTACCAGAACCAGTTGAACCGACAATTGCAATGGTTTTTCCCGCCGGAATATCCAAAGACAGATTTTTAATTACTGGAAATCTATCTTTATAGGCAAAATAAACATTTTTAAATTGCACTTCACCGCGCACTTCATTTACAGGTAACGATACATTACCTGTATGAATAGCGATAGGAGTATCCAACAAATTCATGACTCGATTAGTAGAAGCCATTGCTCGTTGATATTGGTCAAATGTTTCGCCTAATCTAGTTAAAGGCCACAGCAATCGCTGGATTAAAAACACTAATACGCTGTAAGTACCTACAGACATTTTTCCAGAAACTGCTGCCATCCCGCCATATAAAAGTAATGCTGTGAAACCCACTAAAATTAGCATCCGAATTAATGGCACAAAAGCAGCAGAAAGAGTAATTGCTTTCGAGTTACTCCGGCGATAAGCTTCACTATCTAATTCCAGACGATAAGCTTCATAAGCTTCGGCGGTGAAACTTTTAATAGTAGTAATTCCGCTAATATTGTTTGACAAACGCGAATTGAGGAAACCTACTTTTTCGCGCACATCAGCGTAACGAGGTGCAAGTAGTCGTTGATAAGCAAAGGAACCCCAGAGGATAAATGGCATCGGTGATAAAGCCATCCATGCTACACTAGGAGCCAAAATGAAAAAAGCACCGCCAATAATTAGAACAGTTGCAGAAACTTGGATAATATCATTCGCTCCTCCATCCAAAAACCGCTCTAATTGGTTAATATCATCACTTAAGATAGACATTAAACCGCCAGTGCTGCGTTCTTCAAAATAAGCCAATTCCAACTCTTGCAAATGTTTGTATGCATCCAAACGCAAGTCATGCTGAATATTTTGAGCCAAATTCCGCCAAAGTCGAGCGTAGGCATACTCAAAAATAGATTCTAGTATCCAAATGATGACGGTGAGGAAGGAAATAATCAAAAATTGTTGAAAGACATCGCGTACCCCGAACTGGGCAATTATGGAATCCTGCTGCTTAACTACCACATCCACTGCGACGCCAATTAAGCCGGGTGGTGCCAAGTCGAAAAATTTATTGAGGGTAGAATAAGTAGTCGCCAGCCAAATTTGTTTACGATACTGGTGTCCATACTCAAGCAAGCGCTGGAGAGGATGCGTTGAATGTTTACGCCTTCTTGATGCCCGGAGAGATTTTAATACAGTAGCCACAGGTTTTTGCGGTTTATTTTAATATAACGAGAATTACTTTCACTATTAGGACTTTCCAACAAATTAGAAGGAATTGCTCTACTATTACCAGCGAATCTACTGTAATTTATTGGTGCGATCGCTCAATTGCCGCTTCTATTTTATTATCTACCGTGAAGGTCTTTACCAATGCCCCAAGTATTCCCAAGCGTATTCATCCTACTCGCCCAAAGGTTGATGTTTATTTTATAGGATTATGAAAAGAATATGAGCATATTTTATGGCAAAGTAAATGACTCCACCAGAAAACAAACCTAGTTTACCAGAGGTTCACCGCAGTATTAGAATCCCTAATAGCAAAGGCTTTTGGCGCAAGATGATGGCTTATACAGGGCCAGGATATCTGGTTTCAGTCGGATATATTGATCCTGGAAATTGGGCAACAGACATCGCTGGGGGGTCAAAATTTGGGTACACTCTGTTAACAGTGATCCTGTTGTCGAACCTGATGGCGGTATTACTCCAATCATTATGTGTACGTTTAGGAGTTGCTACAGGACGAGATTTGGCACAGGCTTGTCGGGACTATTTTAGCCGAAGGGTAAGCTTTTGTTTATGGGTACTGTGTGAAATTGCGATCGCAGCTTGCGATTTAGCAGAACTACTAGGAAGTGCGATCGCGCTACAACTTTTATTTGGTATTCCCTTAGTGTGGGGTGTTTGCATCACAGCACTAGATGTTCTGGTATTGTTATTTTTGCAACATAAAGGCTTTCGCTATACAGAAGCCCTGGTAATAATGCTGGTAGCAACAGTAGGCATCTGTTTTACAACAGAAATTCTGTTTTCCCGCCCTGATATGGGGGGAATTTTGTTAGGATATCTGCCTAAAAAAGATATTTTACAAAATTCAGAAATGCTCTACATCGCTATCGGTATTTTAGGGGCAACAGTGATGCCTCACAATTTATATTTACATTCCTCAATTGTCCAAACTCGTAATTGGCAACCTAATACTCAAAAAAGATGGGAAGCAATTAAGTTTGGCACAATTGATTCAACTTTTGCTTTATCACTAGCACTGTTTATAAATTCAGCAATTTTAATTGTATCTGCTGCCACATTTCATTTTTCTGGTAATCAGAATGTGGCAGAAATTCAAGATGCTTATAAATTACTTACACCATTATTAGGAGTTAGTGCTGCTAGTGCTGTTTTTGGCATTGCCTTACTTGCTTCTGGGCAAAGTTCAACGCTAACTGCAACTCTAGCAGGACAAATTGTTATGGAAGGCTTTTTGCAATTTCGCTTTCCGTCTTGGTTACGCCGTTTAATAACCCGTTTACTTGCTATTATTCCAGCGTTAATTACAATTATTGTTTTTGGTGAAAATAGTACAAGTAAGCTCATAGTTTTCAGCCAAGTTATCCTTAGTTTACAGTTACCCTTTGCAGTGATCCCATTGGTGATGTTTACGAGTAATCGCCGTTTGATGGGTGAGTTTGTAAATCCTTTGTGGTTAAAATCTTTAGCCTGGTTAATTGCTATTATTATCGTTGGCTTAAATGTTTGGTTGCTATTACAAAGTATCTTGGGATCTGGAGTTGAGGTTAAGTAATGTAAAATAATCCAGCACTGCTGAGTTAATAAAAGATTTGCTGAAAATATGAAAAACTTCACCTACACGGTTGCGATCGCTTGCTGTAGTATTAGCCTAAATGACTTTAAAGATCAACAAAAATGAGCATTATCGTCTTCGGCAGCATAAATATAGATTTGGTAGCAACAGCACCCCGCTTGCCAGTCGCCGGAGAAACATTGTTAGGAGAAGAATTTTTTAAGGTTTCAGGAGGCAAAGGAGCCAATCAAGCTGTAGCATTAGCAAAATTGGGAATTCCTACTCAAATGGTGGGGCGTGTAGGTGCAGACGATTTTGGTGGGGAACTTATTAACAATTTACAAGCATCTGGTGTGCAGATTGAGAATATTTTCGTGGATGAGACTGTTAGTTCTGGAGTCGCCATCATCGCCGTGAATCATGCTGGTGAAAATCAAATTATTGTAATTCCTGGCGCAAATGGTTGTATCAATCAAGAAGATGTAGAACGATTGTCTCATTTATTACCAGAAGCGACAGCACTGCTTTTACAATTAGAAATTCCGATTAATGCTGTGGTTGCAGCAGCTAAAGCCGCAAGAAAAACTAAAATAACGGTAATTCTCGACCCTGCACCCGCACAATCTAATTTGCCAGATGAACTTTACCCATTAGTGGACATTATTACACCAAATGAAGTTGAAGCAGCGCAATTAGTGGGTTTTGCTGTGGATGGAGAAGAACTTGCAGCCAAAGCAGCTGAAGTTTTATTACAACGAGGTGTGAAATGTGCGATCGTTAAACTGGGTGCTAAAGGTGTTTTTTGTGCCACTGCTGAGGAAAAGTTTTTTGTACCAGCGTTTCCAGTTCATGCAGTTGACACAGTAGCTGCTGGCGATGCTTTTAACGGCGGTTTGACGGCGGCACTTTTTGGAGGACTTTCTTTACATCAAGCAGTTGTTTGGGGTGCAGCAGCCGGTGCTTTGGCAACAACAAAACCAGGCGCACAAACTTCGTTACCCGATAGATTTACATTTGATACGTTTCTTAGGGAAACAGTTGGGAGTAGCTAAAGATAAGGGAGATGCATCTGTGAGGGATTAATAAGAAGCCCTCAATGTCAGATGAGGGCTTGGCATTTTGGAAGCATCCACTTTTAGCAAATCAGCTTTTTTAGACCAACCATATAGTAAGGTTTTTGGCATCAAACAATTATGTTTCTTCCAAAAGTGGATACTCGCAGCATTTTTTGCTATGGGACTCCGATTTGATTTTTGAAATCCATGTAAGGTGTGTTAGCGCAGAAAGTATAATACGATTTTGGGGTTTTGGCGCGTTATGCTCCACTAACACACTCTACAAGAATAGTTAAATTTATACATCGGCTCAATCCCTTCTAGCTACGAGCAAGGGTAATTTGGGCAGCGTCAAAGTCTTGTAGCCGAGTCATGTTTCCACTATTCTTATCTATGCTATATACAGCATTTGGTGTCTCATACCTCTGCGCTCCAAATGCTAGAAGTTGACCTGCTCTGGAGCAAACCAAGCTTTGTAAGCCATTATTCCATGCTCTACCATTAAGTTTCAATTGTGCCAATCGGATCGGGCTTTTTTGATTTGAGTCTAGCTGCACCAAAGTTGTATCGCCATTTAATCCAACTAAAGATGTATAGAGTTTTCCATCTGGACACTGTGCTAGATTACTGGCTCGCTCATCCTTCGGAAATTTAACCCTACTAATAGTACTGATTTCTCCTGTTTGAATGTCAATATCTACTAATATAATCGGCGGTGTACCGTTCTTTTTATTTACTAAACCGATGAGTCGCCCATCATTAGTCCCTAGCAAGCTTCCAAGCTGTTGATTTGGTTTAAGTCCTGAGATTGTCAAAGTTTTTACAGGCGTACTCAAAAATGTAATGCGAGTAGGTGTCGCCTGTTTCCTAGCAATGGTAACAGGAGTAGCGGCTACAACAAGTGTGCCATCGCTTAAAGAAGTGAAGCCACTCAATGTCTCATTAGTCTCTACTAAAGGTTTAACCTGATTGGAAGCTTGATTGGGAGACTGATTGACAACTACGCCATTCGTTAAAGAACCGAGGTTACTCAATATATCATCGACCTTTCCTAAAGCTGTATCAATCTGGGCAATTGTGCCATCGCTTAAAACAGAGAAGCTGGTCAATGTGTCATTAGACTGTACTAAAGCTGTACCGCTCTCGGCAAGTATTTGAGTAACTACTGGACTTAGAAGCTGAACCTTTCCTGTATTTAAGGCTTGCAAAATAAAGGAGTCTAAAACAAGTCCTAGCCCTAAAGGCTTAATATCTGTGGGTACAACGTTTGCGGTAATGCTATTTAATTCAGTGGTATCTACTTCTGGACTAACCGTTTGGTCTGTGCTGATGATAGAGCCAGAACCTATACCTACAATTTTGTAACTTGGTGTTTGCGCCAAGGTTTTGTTGCTTAGATAACTAAACCCCGATACTATAGTTCCACCAAGTACCAACTGGCCAAACTGCCGACGTGATAGCTTGAAGCTCATATTTCCCTTCCTAGAATTAATGACTTTTATTAAGTAGCAGTGTATTGAACGTAAACGGGTAAAGTTATGAGATTCGCGTCCAGGTTGCTACTGAGGGTGTTCCATTGTTGTCGCTAATAAAAAGCATGTACCAGCCTGGTACTGCTATGTTTCGATTAGTTGCTAGCGTGACATTTAGAGAAGTAGAGTTCCTAGAATTAATCCGCACATCCACTAACCTTTGTTCTGTATCGCAGGAATGAGTGGTTGCCATTGGTTTAATTAGACTAACCCATTTAATATTGCCAGCCTGAGGTGTTTGAATTGTAAATTGTTGTCCGTAGGTCAGTTTTTCAGGAGCGCTCTGAATAATTGGGCGCGATCGCGACATATACGCAGGACTGTAGATTTCTAATCGCAGTTCATTGATCCTTCGGTTAGGATTACCTCCTGCTGTGACGACTCTACCATCTGGTAGGAGCAAGGCCACTGAGTGATATACACGAGGGACATTTTGTTTAGCTACTACTGTCCAGGTATTTGTAGCTGGATTGTAGATTTCTGCTGGCAGCATTGATTGTCTTATGTCCTCCTCCATTTTGCTACCATTGCAAACAAATACTGTGCGATCAGGTAACAAAACTGCACTCAGATGCATTCGAGCATAGTTTAGAGGTTTTGCTGCTACATAAGTTGGGTTAGTAGCTTTTAAATCTACAATATTTACCCGGTTTGTTGCCGTATTACCACTACCCCCACCGAGAATCATCACTTTTTGGTCTTGTGCAGGTGGTAAAAGCACACTAGTAGCTTGATTTCCGAAGGCTGGGTCTTGCAGCCCTGGCACCACTTTTTCTGTAATGGATTCTGTGAATGTCCCTGGCAGGGTTAGTATAGTTGGCGCTACTCCATTGTTACCGCCCATCTGGGCACCTGAATAAAAAAGCTTTCCACCATCGAGTAGAAACAGATTTGCGTATGCCGGATAGGGACGAGTTGTTGGAAAAGCGTTCCAACCATTTGGAAAGTAATATGAATAAATTTCTGGTTGTTTGTTGAGCTTGCCATCTTTATCTGGCCCAGATATTGCAAAGACCCGACCGCTACCTAGTGTTAACAAAGTAGGATACCAGCGACCATTATTCATTGGTAGTATCTTGAACCATCTCTCGTTAATAGGATCAAATATCAGAGCAGCAGGTGAACCATAAAATGGGTCATAGCGCAAAGTTCCACCCGCAACCAATAACCCACCATCAGGTCGGAAGGAATGACCAGCGCAAAAAAGATCAATAGGCTGATTATTACTATCTAATGGAGCCTTTTGACTGGTAAAGGTTCCTTCGTTCACATCCCAAACTACACTGTCATAGGGAGTATTTAACCGACTGGGATCATTACCTGAACCGCAGAAAAAGAATATTTTACCAGTACGAAGTAAAGCGGCATGTATAGGCAGGATTGGAGCACTATACGGCAATACTTGCCATTTGTCTGTGGTAGTAGCCTGAGCGATGAAAGTCCCTAAATCCGTTTCCTCTAGAAGGTTAGGGTTGTTATGAGATTGAGTCACTTTATTTACAATTCTTCCTACGTAAGTTTTATGTTTTTGTTCTTCGTCTTAGTAACTGATTCCTAAAATTATATCTATACTTTGTAGGTTTTTCTAATGTTAAGATGTTATGTTTTTTATAACAAGATTAAGTAAATACCGATTTTTTATTAGTAATTACGCTGTCAATTTTACCTGCTAATGAGTATCTAATTAAGCCTTGCACTGTGTTTTTTCGGAAAGGATGAACCACACTTTTGAATTTAATGTGGATACCTTTCAGGGCTTGGCATTGAGCATCACTAGTTCAAAAATTGTGTTTTTGACCTTCGATTTGTAACTAGTTTTGAAAACTCAGGTGTTGTACATTTAATTTGCACAACTAAAGGGACAAAATGCCTACCCTACAAGAGATTGGTTTTTTAGAGGATGCAAATAAAAAAATTTTTAGGTTATTTTGTATTCAAAGAAAAAGAATAAGATAGAATTCAAATTACAAGTATAATACAACACTTAATACATAATTAATAAAATTTAGAGGATTGCAAGCGATCGCTAGGCTTTGCCTACGCAAATTTGAGACAATTAGCTGAGAGATTTTAGCCATGAGCATGATACAAAGTACAGCCAAAGCGTAGTAAAGTAAAGTAGTAAAGCTCAAAGTGGGTTGTAAAAGTCGAAACCTACTTAGTAGAAACAGTGGTAACGTCAATCGCTCTCAAAGCAAGATTGTCGTCATGAGCAACTCAACTCCAATGAATAACGAGAAAAATCTTTCTAAGAAAAAGGGCAGGACACTACCTCCCAAGCTGATCATCTGGCTGGGAAAGTTTGTCTGGACGACCATGTGGCGGATCATGATGTCAAAGCTGGCTCCTAGCAATCAGTCGGGAGCTTATGTTCGTCCTAATAGCCAGTTTCGGAAGTTCATTGGTACAGAAGCAGGTAATCCACACCCAGCAGCAGCAGGGCGCTACAAACTCTATGTTGGGCTGGGATGTCCTTGGGCGCACCGAACTCTAGTTGTGCGATCGCTCAAAAAACTCGAAGCGGTAATATCAGTATGTATTGTCTCTCCTTCTCCTCTTGAAGGCGGTTGGATATTCAATGAGGAAGAAGAAGGTTGTCGCACACTGGCTGAATTTTATCAGATGGCAGAACCTGGTTACAGTGGACGCTCTACAGTTCCAATATTATGGGATAACCAAACAAAAACCATCGTCAACAATGAGAGTTCAGAGATTATCGTCATGCTGAACTCTAAGTTTAACGAGTTCGCCAACAATCCCACGCTGGATCTTTATCCAGAAGCACTCAAAGAAAAGATTGACTGGTGGAATGAAAAGATTTATCACGCGGTAAATAATGGTGTGTATCGCTGCGGCTTTGCCCAAAGCCAAGAAGCATACAATCAAGCCTGTAATGAACTGTTTGCAACTCTCGATGAGATTGACATTGCATTACAAACTAGTCGATATCTGTGTGGGGATAATCTCACGCTAGCAGATGTCCGTTTATTCACAACGTTATTTCGGTTTGATAGTGCCTACTATGGCTTGTTTAAGTGCAATAGGCAGCGAATTCGAGACTATCAGAACTTGGGAGCTTATTTGCGTGATTTATATCAGCTTCCAGGTGTAGCTGACACCTGCGATGTAGAAAGTGTGAAGCGGGACTACTACGGGAACCTATTCCCACTCAACCCGGGCGGGATAATACCCGATGGGCCTGATATGTCTTATCTTTATCAACCATCTGGGCGCGATCGCATTGGTAAAATCAATGCTCCATAAGGTAGATTGAGAACTGATACCTCGATAGCTGCATTCTGGAGTTGATGAATCGTGAACCAGATTAATCGAGTTGCAATTGTCGGTGGAACTCATGGCAATGAATTTACAGGAGCCTACCTGATCCAAAAATTTTCTCAGTTTCCCAACTTGATTACTAGACAAAGTTTTGAGACAGTGACTCTGTTAGCAAATCCTAATGCTTTTGCGGCGGGGAGGCGATATCTTGAGAAAGATTTAAATCGTTCTTTTCTCAAGCAAGATTTACAAGATCCGACTCTGAGCAGTTACGAAGAATTGCAAGCTAAATCAATCCAGCAGACTCTAGCATCAAATAAAGATAAACAAGTAGATTTTATCTTAGACTTACACAGCAGTACAGCTAATATGGGTTTGACAATTATTTTGGTAAATAGTCATCCCTTAAACTTGAAATTGGCTGCTTATCTAAGCCAGATTAATCCTTTAGTTAGGGTTTATCGCTGCTCTTTTAAATCAATTGAAGAAAACCCATTTGTAATTTCTCTGTGTGAATTAGGCTTTGCGATCGAGGTTGGCCCTATTGCCCAAGGGCTTTTAAAAGCGACGTTATTCCAACAAACAGAAGAACTTGTTTATGCGGTTCTGGACTATTTAGAACGGTTTAACCAGAGGGAAATTCCATCAACTAACGAAACGTTGATTCTATATGACCATTTATCAGTTGTGGACTATCCAAAACAACAGGATGGCACAATCTTTGGAATGATTCATCCAGACCTTCAGGATAAGGATTATCAAGCCTTAAACCCAGGAGAACCAATTTTTATAACCTTTGACGATAAGACAATTCTTTATGAGGGAGCATCTACCGTTTGGCCAATTTTTATTAATGAGGCAGCTTATTACGAAAAGGGAATTGCAATGTGTTTCACCCGGAGGCAGCAAATAAATATCTAGATGTGCAGAGGATTTGTAGTATGCTCGCTTTTTCTTAAAAGTGATGATAAAAATTGAGCATCCAAATCATCAATTATTTATATATATAAAGCATTGCTAAAACTTACTTATATATATGTTTACATATTTCTTGGTTGTGATATATTGATGACCAGCAATTATATATCAGGGTAAAAAATTGTCCGAAAGGCTGATCAAGGCGAGATTAAAGGGGCGCTGAGTCGAAGTAGAAAACTTGATCGGTAAAACCCAAATATAACATTATATTTACGCTTAAAAATAATGAATATCAAGCGGCAAGGAAACAAACCAATAGCCAGTCTTTCTTTAGACTTGGATAATGTTTGGTCTTTTCTAAAAAATCAGGGCGCTCCAGGTTGGGAGACTTTTCCATCTTACTTGGATATTGCAGTCCCTCGTTTCTTAGATATTTTTCAGCAATGGGATTTGACAATCACAGTCTTCATTGTCGGTCAAGATGCAGCGCTAGAAAAGAACACCAAGGCATTACAAGCGATCGCTACTGCCGGTCACGAAATAGGAAATCATTCATTTTACCACGATCCTTGGCTACATCTCTATTCAGAGGATGAGATTGAAGAAGAGGTGGCCTTAGCCGAACAACATATCAAACGCGTCACTCATCACCATCCTATTGGCTTCCGGGGGCCTGGATACAGTTTTTCTCCTGCGGTATTGAAAGTCTTAGCACGACGAGGATATGAGTATGATGCTTCGACTTTTCCCACATTTTTGGGGCCTATCGCGCGAGCATATTATTTGATGACTTGTAAACTGAGCAAAGAAGAACGCAAGAAACGGGAAGCCCTTTTTGGTGGTTTCAAAGAGGGTTTACAGCCTCTAAAACCTTACCAGTGGAAGATGGGTAAGGATAGACTCACAGAAATTCCTGTTACCACCATGCCAATTTTCAAGGTGCCAATTCACTTTAGTTACATAATGTATCTGAGTACATTTTCTTCGGAAGTGGCATTACTCTACCTGCGAATTGCTCTGTGGCTGTGTAAACTGACGCGTGTACAGCCTTCTTTGCTATTCCATCCTACAGACTTTGTAAGTCAAGAAGATGTACCAGAGCTATCATTCTTCCCTGGAATGAGCCTTCCCACTTATAAAAAGCTGGCAATAGTCAACAAAAGTTTAGAACTTATATCCAGTCAGTTTAATGTTTTGACTGTTGGACAACACGCCAAATCCTTAGCCAGCGCTCGTCAACTGCCTGTATTAGTGCCTCAAAAAAGGTAAAAATATGAGCTATGGGATTGATAAGTTCAATTTGTATCCTTCATTACAAATAAAATTAACCTCGATCTATTTTTTAAAAGGAGAAAATAATGTTGGCAAAAAGATAAATTTATTTTTATAATAGTTCCCTATTCCAATGTCTTTATTAAAAACTTCTGGTGATATCCCTTCCCCAGAGGTTATTTTTTATTCGATGTTTAATCAGATTTTTTAATCGTTATCTAAGTTTGAATATCAGTAAATTATCTTAAACTAGCTGACATTTGCTAGCAAGTATGTGTAAAGTAATTGAGAGTGAATCACTATATCTAATTTTTGACACATCTATCTATGGTTAGAAAAACCCAACGTCTTTTGCTGCTAGTTGTTTGCTGTAGTATAACTGGTGTAATTTTAGGAGGTACTGCTGCTTGGGCAGAAAGCAGTCTCTGCCTAGAAGACAGTAAGCTTACAAGTGAGTGTCTAACGCAAGATCCAATCCAAAAAACTATCCAAGGAATGAGTACCGGATTGTTAGCTGGGGCTGGGGCCGCTTGCGGTGCAGCATGGCAGTTACGGCATGAAGATTGAGTTAGGAGTTAGGAATAGCTCTGTCAAGTTAGTTGTAACCATACCAAAATTCTTAATTAAGTAGTCATTGGTCATTGGTCACTTGTACTGAGCGACTAATGAGTAATGACTAATCACTCTCGCGTTGCGGTTTGATTTTTCCAAACGACCATTGGATTATCAATTGCATTGTTGATGGCTTATAGAGAATAATCAGAGATAAAGCAGCTCTGGCCTCTTCATGCGAGAGAATAAATATAAAATATGGCGATCGCAATCGATTTTGGTACTAGCAACACAGTCATTGCTCGTTGGAACCCTGTAACCCAACAGCCAGAAACCCTGGCTTTACCAGGTTTATCAATTAAACAAAGTCTTAATCCGCCACTGATTCCCAGCTTGGTTTATGTTGAAGACGCAACAAAAAATCAAGTCTTAATAGGGCAACAAGTACGCGATCGCGGTCTTGACCTCAAAGGCGAAACTCGATTTTTCCGCAGCTTCAAGCGGGGTATCGGTGCAGATATCCAAGGTTTCTTACCCGAACTAGATGGACAAATTGTCACCTTTGAGCAAGTAGGGCAATGGTTCCTCACCAAAGTAATTGAAGAACTAGCCCCCTTGGAAGGGGGGTTAGATTCTCTAGTATTAACTGTACCTGTAGACAGTTTTGAAGCTTATCGTCACTGGTTAGGGACAGTTTGTCAAGCCCTCCCTGTTGAACAAGTGCGGATGTTAGATGAACCCACAGCAGCCGCCTTGGGTTATGGCTTGGCAGATCAAGAAATTCTCTTGGTGATTGACTTTGGTGGGGGGACTTTGGATTTATCCCTTGTCCGGTTAGATCAAAGCGTGCAAGCAACCACAAAGCCGCTCGGATTTCTCCTCAAATGGGGTAATAAGTCCCTGGCTGAAGATTCAAAACAAAAAGTTAAAACTGCCCGTGTCTTAGCGAAAGCTGGGCAAAATTTGGGCGGTACTGATATTGATAATTGGTTGGTAGATTACTTTGCCAAAACTCAAGAATTGGCCATAAGTCCGTTGACAACAAGATTAGCAGAACGGGTAAAAATTCAGCTATCAACCCAAAACCAAGCTAGTGAAGTTTATTTTGATGATGAGACATTTGAAAGTTATGAACTGGAATTAAATCGCGATACTTTTGAGGATATTCTCAAAGAACATGCATTTTTTGAGTTACTAGATGAGTCGATGACAACACTGTTGCAGCAAGCAAGACGGCAAGGAATAGAACTTCCAGATATTAATGCAGTTTTGTTAGTTGGTGGGACAGTCCAATTACCAGCAGTGCAGACATGGATTAAACAGTATTTTGAGCCAGAAAAAATCCGTTGCGAACGTCCCTTTGAAGCGATCGCTCAAGGTGCATTACAGTTAGCACAAGGGATACAAATCAAAGACTTTCTGTATCATAGTTATGGTATCCGCTACTGGGATCGTCGCAATCAGCGTCACAAATGGCATTCTCTGATTAAAGCAGGACAAGCATACCCGATGAGCCAGCCAGTGGAATTAGTCTTAGGCGCTTCAGTGGAAAATCAGCCCAGCATTGAACTAATTATGGGAGAATTGGGAGCAGATACGGGTAGTACTGAAGTTTATTTTGATGGCGATCGCTTGATTACTCGCCGGATGGACAATAGTGAAACCAGTGTCAAACCTCTCAACGATCAAGAAGGCGCGAGGACAATTGCTCAACTCACACCAGCCGGATATCCTGGAAGCGATCGCATAAAAATTCTCTTTCAAGTTGATGAACAACGCTTTTTGCGAATTACCGTTGAAGACTTGTTAACGAATGATACGCTGTTGGAAAATCAACTTGTGGCACAGTTGAGTTAATTAATTAAAAGGATTTAAAAGTGGGATACCGCAACCGTCGAAATCCCGAATGTTGCGCGTTACTAAAGTCAATTGATGAATTTGAGCAGTAGCAGCAATCATCATATCTGCTTGGGTGTGTGTTTTCCCACTTAATCTTAGTTGACCTCGTAATTCCCCGGAACGCTTAGCAATTTCAATAGTGATAGGCAATACTTGACAGTTATTTTCCAAAAAGTTCTCGAACCATATTTGAATTCTAGGGTTAGGCTTGGATGTCAGTCCGTAAAATATTTCTTCAACAGTGATTGCACTCAGAACTATTGAAGAAACTCTTTCTGCCCATTTCAGTACACCAGAGTTAGGTTGCAGTCTTATTAATTCGCTGATAATGTTAGTGTCACAGAGAAAAGTCATCGATGGCATCAGCGAAAGGGTTTGGACGGTCTTGGCGGCAGGGTATTTCGAGGATATAATTTTCCTCAGTCGCTATCTGGCGTAATTCTTTGAAAGCATCAGCTAAAGAAATCTTTTCGCGTTGATTGCGCCACGTCAAAAATTCTTTAAACATCTCAGCTTCGACAACAACAGCCACCAGTTGATTGCGGTTGTAGATGAGTTGCGGTTCTTTAGTTACAGCATGAATCAGTTCGGAGAACCTCTGTTTCGCTTCTGCAATTCTCCAGTTCATTCTCCTACCTCTTTTATTCATAATCATGTCTATTATAGACATGATTTATATCTATAATTTATTTTTCGCCAGAGTAGTGATGTCTACGATGGGCTATTTCTAACCACTCATCTTTAACCATCCAAAAACTTGATTGACGGTTAATCCAAGTTGAATTTCTGGTAATACAGGCAAAAAATCTTCTCCCTGGAGTAACACTGGCTGCTGCTCTGGCAAAAATACTAAAATACTGAAATCATCAGGATCAAGAAACCATCCAAGGCGGCTACCATACTTTAGACAGTAGAGAATGTTGCCAATTACTTTGTTAGGTTTTTGTTCTGGCGAAAGAATCTCAATCGTCCAGTCTGGTGGAAGTTCAAAATTATCAGGTACTTCATTATCAACGGTGAACGGTATGCGTCCCCATTGAAATACAGCTACATCAGGTACAATTGAGCGATCGCCAAAACTACACCGTAATTCGGGAAATGCATAGGCAATTTTCTGATTCTCCGTGACTTCATTAATAACAGCACTGAGTTTGCCTTGCAAGCGGCTGTGTCTCCCTTTTGGCATTGGCTTAGGAATAATCTCACCGTTAATATATTCACTCGCAGGCTTTGTTTCTGGAAGCTTCAGAAATTCCTCCAGGGTTAGAGATTGAGTAGTTGAGTAGCTCATAGCTCCTAAATCCTAATGGAATGTGCTGTCACTTTAGCAAAACGATCGCTTTTATTGCCGCAGACGAAACTAATTCTTTTACTAGCTATTTTCCATCTTTAGCCAACTAAAAACTTGTTCTACTGTTATTTCTAGGTTAATTTCTTCTAAAACTTCTAAGCGATCGCTCTTTTGTAACAGCTTTGGTTGTTCACCCGCACGGAAAACCAAAATTGAGCGATCCGTTGGATCAATTAACCATCCTAATCGGCAACCATGCTGTAAGCAGTAAAGGATGTTGCCAATTACTCGGTTTGAACTCTGTTCTGGGGAGAGGATTTCAATTGTCCAATCTGGCCACAGCAAAAAATCGTTGGGAACTTCCCCATCAGCATCAAATGGAATTCGTGACCAGTTAAAAACCGATACATCAGGCACAATTGAGCGGATACCAAAGCTACAGCGCAACTCTGGGAATGCATAAGCAATTTTTTGGCTTTCTGCCACTTCGTTAATGGTATTGCAGAGTCTTAGCTGCAATCGACTATGCTTCCCTTTTGGCATTGGCTTAGGAATAATCTCGCCATTAATATATTCACTTGCAGGCTTTGTTTCTGGGAACTTTAGAAATTCCTCCAAGGTAAGTAGTTGAGTAGTTGAGTAGCTCATCGCTCCTAAATCCCTCGAAGATGTGTTTTTAGTCTAGCAGTATGTATAGACAGGTGCTTAACTCCGTGAACGCACCCATCCATACATTAAAGGCAGAATTGCAACTCTTAATTACAAATTATTTCCGCACCACTACTAAAGTTCCCGTTGAAGCCCATCTGTAAAGATTGCGAGCTTGCTTAACAGGTAAATTTACGCAACCGTGGCTAACTGGAGTCCCAAATCGGTTATGCCAGTAAGCACCGTGAATAGCATAACCTCTGTAGAAATACATTGTGTAAGGAACATCAGGAATATTGTAGTCCCTGCCTCGCATCCGGTGAGTACGATACTTAGAATTAATCCGAAATCTACCTATGGGTGTGGGGGTCGATCGCTTGCCTCCAGAAATGCGATATGAATAAACAAGTCTTTTACCTTCCCATGCACGTAAGCGTTGCTCTGACAAGTCAATTTCAATCCAGCGAGGTTGGGATGTTTGCCTGATATTAGATACAGTGATGCTGTTTTCATCTACTGACGCGGCTGTTGCTGTAGTAAAGTTGGGTGTACCTGCTAAAGGTGATGACCAAGAAAATAGAGTTGCCACCATCAGCGCCACGCCTGTACAAAAAGTTCCTGAAGAACGAATCCTATCACTGCGAATCCAAGATTGCATTATGCCTCACCTTCTAAACTACGCAAAAATTATGAAGTGAAGTAATTTTCTGGAAAACTACAAATTTCCAGATAAACTACTCGCTTCCTGTTGAGGATTTACGCAATTCATCCGCTAATGCTTTTTCAAAACAAGTCCTAAGCTAATCTACATCCAATTTGCACATTTACCATTTGTCCTTAATTAAATGATGAGTTCTAATTAATGACTAATGACTAATTACAAAGGACTCCTTTACAAAAAATCTGTCATTCAAATGCCTAAATACAAACTTTCCCACAATTTATATTTGCATTTTTAATTTCACACCACAATTGTCAGGATTTACGCTTATTTCCTTGGGCAAATCCTTAAATGCCCTCTTATATATTTTATTCCAAATTCAGTAATTTCGACTCCGAAGATTCCCAGCATAAAATATTGCTGGGAATCACTCAATTGTCTTGATTTGTTGTTATTAATTATTTTCTCTAAATTGCCTTTTGATTGCTTCACCTACTATTTCTGGATAACTACTGGTGTGCCTACGGATGCCCACTCAAATAGCCATTTAGCATGTTTAGGTGCGACATTTACACAGCCGTGGCTGACTGGAGTGCCAAACTTTTTATGCCAGTAAGCTCCGTGAATACCGTAATTACCCTGGTAAAACATTGCATAAGGAACGTTGGGAACATCGTAGTTTTCCCCCTGCATCCGTGTTTTTTTGAACTTGGATTGAATTTTAAAAGTACCAACAAGAGTAGGAGTACCTTTTTTGCCAGAAGAAATAGCACTTCCATAAACTACTCTGTCACCTTCCCAAGCTATTAACCGTTGCTTTGAAAGATCAATTTGAATCCAACGTTTATCTGATTGTTGTAATGTCTGGATTGTTTGGGCAATCACTTGATCTTTGGTATTCGCCCAAACTTCACTTGTTCCAGTAGTAGTAAAAACACTTAAAGACAGTGCTGTACCAGTAAGCAGTATTTTTAAGTGACGCACCCAGTCAGGATAAATTAGCTTTTTCATTTTAGATACACTCACACTCAAATTATGGGGTCTTGAGAAACTTATCAGTTTTCACTTTTGTCTCCCTATCTATTACTTTAATAGACGTGAATTTTTGGTATTTGATTCTAAGTTAACTTAACTGTTGTATCAACTTTCTTGCCCCAGATGCGATCGCCTCCCAATTTCCCTCTGTAACAAGCTTTTTGGGAAATAATTCCCCGCTCAAACCGACAGCGATCGCTCCGGCTTGCAAAAATTCTTTGGCATTTTCTAAAGTCACGCCGCCAGTAGGAATTAAGGGAATCTCACCTAGTGGCCCTTGCAAACTTTTAATATAATCTACCCCTCCCACTGCTTGTACGGGAAATACTTTTACACAACTAGCGCCCTGACTCCAAGCGGTAACAATTTCTGTAGGAGTCATAGCTCCTGGGATGATCGGCACATTTTTTTCTTGTGCTGCTTGAATCATTGCAGAGTCAACGTGGGGTGTGAAGAGGAATTGCGCCCCAGATGCGATCGCTTCTTCTAGCTGTTGCACATTGAATAGCGTACCAGTGCCAATAGTACAAGCTGGTAATTCTGAACGTAGTTGAGTGATTAATTCCCCAGCCTGTGAGCTATTCCAGGTAATCTCAATTAACTGCATTCCTCCAGACGCCACAGCTATTGCCATTTGCTGTCCCACTTCGATTTTAGGGGCGCGGATAACTGCGATCGCCCGATGTTTTTGCAATTGTGATAACCAAATTTGATTAGGCATTTTAACTGGAAATTAGGAATGGGGGATTAAGGATTATGGATTGGGCTAATACAAGCAAATTTTCCCATTCCCCAATACAAGCGTGACATAGTAACCGCGATCGGCTCTCAAACTTGCTTCTTGTATCAAGTTATGAGATATTAAAAACATCATTAAGTCTATCGAATTGCCGTAGTTTAAAATAAATACCTCAGCTTTTGGGGCTAAAGGAGTAATTAAAATGACAATTGCACGACAAAACCCAGCAGAATATTTACCAATTACCATTCATGATTCCAAAAGCATGGAAATAGTCAGCTTGTGGAAGCTTGTCCGGTTAGGTGCAGTACAAATAAACGGATTTTGGTGGCGGACTAAGGCATACGGAACGATACTAGGGGTTATTTTGCTAACCTTAGTGAGCCTGATTTTCCTAAGTATGCATTGGTCTTATCGTAGACTTTTCCCATTTTTCAGCCATCGAGTCATTGAAAATGAGGCAAGGGAGCAGGGAGCAGGGAGCAGAGGAGAAGGTTCCGATGCAATACCGTTCGGTTAAGGAATTTCTTGGTTGAGGCAGGCAGAAGGAGCAGGGGGAGAAAAGAATGGCTGAACAATACCCTCTTGCCTTAAGAGCCTCCCCTGCTTCCCCTGCTTATCCGAACCGTATTGGGTTGCGATGGGGATTTGACCTCTCCCTGTTCGAGAACCATTTAACAGAAGTGAGGGACGCAAAAATATGTTCCTCCTTCATTCCAAGGGACGGGGAAGGGTCATTTCCGCCTGCCCCCTTTCCCCTGCCTCCTCATTGAATAGGCTCGTCCTCTACATCGCCTAATTTTGTTTCCTTTACATTACTTTAGAAACAGTCTTTAAAAACTCAGCTTAATTCTTCTAGTAGAGGAGAGGCTAATTAAAAATGCATATACTGCAATTACCAAGCAATAGTTTGATAAGCCCCTAGTTGAAGACCTACTAGGAGCTTTTTTTTAATGAACTTTGGGAGTTTAAGTCCCCAGCAAGACAGTCAGCCCGTTTTGGAACGTGGATTTAGACCCCGACTCAAAACGTAATTGCTCTCTTCGTAGCGGGGCGTTCGCTTTTAGCGTCTCCAAGAGTTGCCCATTGCGTTAGCGTAGCGGGGCGTAGCCTATTGCGAATTGTTTTAATTGATTATCTAGCTCAATGGTGGTACATAGTAATAAAAATAGTTGTGATTAAACTCTTCCTTACGGTTATTAATGATTAATTCTGATGGTAGATGGAAGAAGAGATTAAAATTAATAATATGTATTTGTGAGTGAAAAACGTTTACCGAATTAATAACAATGAATATTCTTGCTTGGATTGTTTTAGGTCTAATTGCTGGTGCGATCGCTAAGGCTATTTACCCCGGTCATCAAGGTGGCGGTATTCTGGGAACAATCTTACTAGGAATCATCGGTGCTTTTGTTGGTGGTAGCTTAGGCGTATTCTTTAGTACAGGAACGTTAACTTTAGCAGCACCTACTCTTAGTATTCCTGGTATTGCGCTAGCAGTTCTTGGTGCAATTGTTGCAGTTTTCCTGTGGAACTTAATTACACGTAGCAGTGCTGTATAAAAGCAAGTTACGTAGAAGGAATGAGGGGAATTTAGGAAATTTATTTAACTATTCTCAATTAAATCCAGAAAATAGCGCCAGCCTGTAATCAAGGTGGTGCTATTTTTTGCATTATTGATAAATAAAATAAGAATATTGCGATCATAAAACCACTTGTATAATCTAATATCGTTTGGTTATGCCGAAAAAATAACTCCATCCCGCAAGTAGCGTGGAGTTCTTCATGTAATCATGAAAGCTGAAATTTGCGTTGATGCTCGTTGTCCACTGCGAATGGCTCCTTCCATATAGCCACAATATTCAACAGGAGCGGTATGTTCTCCTGCAAAAAGGACTCGTCCAGCAGAGTACGGTAAGTTAGAGCGCCAGGTTGTTAACTCTCTAGGAGCGAAATAGCAGTAAGATCCTCGTGACCAGGGATCAGCACTCCAGTCATGAGTTGCAGTTGCGATCGTTGTAGGAGCATTTGGGTTAAGGGCGGATACAGTTTGTTGTGCTAATTCAACGGCATGTCCAACAACATTTCGGCTAGGTGGCCCACTGCTTGTACAAGCAAGAATTCCCATTTCACCTGCCTGAGTTAAGGTAGATTCCCAGACCGTTTGATAAGGTGTTTCTCCTACGAATAATCCTAAACTGGATTGCTGCCAGAAACGGTTGGAGTATTGAAGTAAAGTCTTAACGGATGCCCCATAAGACAAGTGGGCGAGCGCTTCTCGTTGTGCATCTGTAAGCGGAACTTCAATAGACAAATGGCGCAAAACACTCCAGGGAATTGTAACAACAATCCAGTCAGCAAATACTTCAACCTGTCCCTGAAGGGTTTCTAAACTCACGGCAACGGTTTGTTCTTGCTGGCGAATCCGCCGAACTGGGGTGTTAAGATGGACGCGATCGCCTAAAAAGTTAGCAAATGCGGTTGCAAGTTGAGTACTGCCACCTCGAATTCGCAAATTGCGATCGCCCGAAGTTCCACTGTAAGCAAAAAAGCCAACTCCAATCGCCTCCGGCTCGACAGCATCTAGACCGTAGGATTGCTGACGAATAACTTTACAGGCAAAGGGATCAGTAGAGTGTGCGGTGAGCCACTCGGCTAAGGTTTGGGCAGGATCGGCTTGCTGTTTCAATAATTGATCTAACTGCTGATACAAATCATTTAAGGAAGCTTGCTGTTGAGCAGTCAGCGTTTTTTGAGTATATAAATTACCATCAATGTAATAGCAGAGGTCATCTGGGAACTTAAAAGCAGGCTCAAGCATGAGGTTGAATTGGGTAGTATAAGATATCAATGCTGTGTGGTTATCATCGACAAACTCTGCACCCAATTCGCCATGCTGTTCTGCTCCAAGAGATGCCGTTTGGACTCGTCCTCCAACTCGTTCGCGGGCTTCAAACACTTGCACATCAAAGCCAGCACGAACCAGTTCATAAGCAGCCGTTAGTCCCGCCAACCCAGCCCCAACTATAATTACTCGTTTACTCATAGGTTGTCCTTGAAAATTATTTACGCTGACCTACTTGTATTTCACTGGCGATCGCTGAAGAATTCAGAAGTCATATCATGTCCGCTTGATTGCTTATTAAACCCTAAGAACCCCACCCCGCCAAAGCTACGCTTTGTCCCTCCTCCCGAAGAGCGGGGAGGGGTGTAATGGCTGTGGTTAGCATAACTATTTATGCGGACATGATGTCAGCCGATTATTCAGACGTTCCTACGTCGGTTTTGGCTTTTTCGGTCAAAATTCATTCTTAATTCTGACTTCTGACTCCTGAATTCTGTTCTATAAAAATTTGATGCTAGTAGAGACGGTGCAATGCAACGTCTCTACAAAAGTGTGTTTAGTTTACAGCAGCACTAACTAAACCATTGTGCCTGAGTAAAGCGGTCGTACTCGGTTCACGACCCCGGAAAGTTTTAAACACCTCCATTGGATGCTGACTACCACCAAGTGCCAGCACCGTATCTCGATAACGCCGACCTGTAGCTTTTATAGCCTCTTCATCTTCTAACCCCGCTTCTTCAAAAGCGGCAAAAGCATCAGCACTCAGTACCTCAGCCCACTTGTAACTGTAATATCCTGCTGCGTAACCACCTTCAAAAATGTGTCCAAAAGCACATAAAATTGAATCTTCTGGAAGTGGCGGTAAAACAGTAGTAGTCTTGGCTATGCGATGACGCACATCGGAGGGAGTTTCATTACTACCAGGGCGATAGCGATAGTGTAGTTCTAAATCAAGACTACTCAGGTGGATCTGCCGCAACGTGGCAGTACCACTCATATAATTACGTGCCGCTAGCAGCTTTTGATAATAATGCTCTGGTAAGGCTTCACCAGTTTCGTAATGCTTCGCCATTCCAAAGAAAGTGGGTCGCTCATAACACCAGTTTTCCATAAACTGACTAGGTAGTTCCACTGCATCCCATTCCACATTATTGATGCCTGCGGCTCCGGTATAGTCAACTTTAGTGAGCATGTGGTGTAATCCATGACCAAATTCGTGGAACAAAGTCTCTACTTCATAGAAAGTCATTAAACTAGGTTTACCATCTACGGGAGGACTTTGATTACACACCAAATAAGCTACAGGTAAGCGGATGGTAGTAACACCATTTTCAGTGATTTTGGCTCGATTGATGCATACATCCATCCAAGCACCACCGCGTTTCTCGGCTGGACGGCTGTAAGGGTCTAAGTAGAAGTAGGCTATGGGAGAACCAGTTTCGTCAGCAATTTGGAAATAACGGACATCTTCATGCCATACTGGCGCTTGACCATCGGCAGAGGTGACAGTAACGCCAAACAGCCGCTTGACTAGTCCAAATAAGCCGTCTAACACTTGGGGAAGAGGGAAGTAGGGACGCAATTCTTCAGAGGTAAAGGCAAATTTTGCTTCTCGTTGGCGTTCTGCCCAAAAGCTGATATCCCAGTGTTTTAAATCCTCAGCCTCTGCTGCTCCCTGTGATGCTGCAAAAGCTTTGAGTTCTGCCAAGTCTTTGACAGCAGCATCATAACTAGCGCGGCGTAGTTCTTCTAATAGGGCGTTGACTGCCTCAACATTGGGAGCCATTTTACTAGCTAGGCTCAATTGGGCAAAACTTTTAAAGCCGAGTATATCTGCGAGTTCTTGGCGCAACTTCAAAATGCGCTTAATTAAGGGGTTGTTATCCAAATCCCCACTAGAAGCGCGGGTGATATGAGCTTTGTAGAGTTTTTCACGCAAATCTCTACGGGTACTGTGCTGCATGAAAGGGCCATAGCTGGGGAAGTCCAAAGTAATCCGCCAGGGGCCATTTTCTGGTGTGGCATTGCTTTCGCCAGCTGCACGAGCCGCTTGAGCTGCTAAACTTACTAAGCTTGGTGGTAAACCGTCAATTTCAGCTTGTGTTGTTAGGGTTAAGCTGAAGGCTTTAGTAGCATCAAGTACATGGTTAGAGAATTTGGTAGAAAGTTCTGCTAACTCCATTTGTATGGCGTTGAAACGCTCTCTTGCCTCTCCTTCTAAGCCAACACCAGAAAGTTCTGCATCTCGAATGGCGGCTTCTACAATGCGCTGTTGGGCTAATTCTAAGGTTGCCCAACTTTCACTAGTGCGGAGTGCCTTAAAAGCATTATAGATAGGTTTACTTTGACCAAGCTTGTTGATAAACTGTACAACTAGTGGCTGTACGATTTCATGAGCTTCGCGCAGTTCTGGGCTATTTTTAACACCCATTAAATGATTCACCACGCCCCAACTCCAAGTAAGCCGTTCTGTCAGCTTTTCTAAGGGTTCTACTAAACCACTCCAAGTAGGCTCTACATTAGCCTCCAAGGTGGCAAGCTGCTGCTCAAGTTCTGCCAGCAACTCATTGAAGGCTGGTACTACTCGCTCTGGTTTAATCTCTGCAAAGGGAGGTAAACCACTGCCTTGAAGTAGGGGATTGTCGGAAATAATGGTACTTGCACTCATGGTTTTGTGTGAACTGCGAGGGAATAAAAATCAACAATGATTTTGATTTATATATTTCTAATGTAGCGATCGCAGCGCGAGTTAGTCTGGCCATTATGACAAAAAGGCGAAAAAAGCGAGAATTCCTCACAAAAATATCCCGATACAGCAATTTTGTTTAGTTTGTGAACAATATCTGACGGCGTAACAGTTCCAGAAATATTAAAGCGATCGCCCGCAGAGTGCATTCATCTACCTCAACTTTACCAAAGGCGATGCCTATGGCGGGCTACGCCTACCCTAAAAGACATCATTAATGTACTATGTCAAACAGGTAGCGCGTCCGCCAGCATGGGCGTTATCCCAAAAGCGCAGTTTTAGCCCAAGAATCCCACATTTTCAAGGCGTGGGAGTGTCAAATTAACTTAATGCGATCGAGCATCCTTGCCGAACCGAAAAGGTAGGCTGTATATTTATGATTTTATTTGGCAACTCATCTTTTTACTCGTAAAATCGAAAACAAGATCAAGGTAAGTAGAAAATAGTCCCTAAATTAATGAATACGTTAATCAGTCAGGGTGGAAGAGCTATCACTAAATTTCAGGTGGTAGACCGGATAAATGATATCGTTTGGCAAGCTCACCAAGGTAGCGTTGCTGCGATTATTCAACTATTGAACGAAAAGCTAGCCAAGTCTGGTGTCAGAACTAGAGCCATATTTTCTGATGGTGTCTTACAACTTTTGTGCGAGGCGGCTAGCATAGAGCAACTTGACCAATCTCCCCTCGTAGAACAAATCCAGCAAATTCTTGATTCCATCGCGCCGCGTCACATTCGGCGAGTCAATATCAACAGTCGGATTGTTCGGGAACAACAATTACTGTGGTTAAAAGAAATAGATAGCGATCGCGACAACCAATTGCTTTGGTCACAGGAAATTACCTTAATTCAGCCTAATCTTGTAAAGCAATTGATTGCAGATTTCACAGAAGCTAAAGCTGAACTAGGAAAGCCAAATTTTCCTAGAACTCAAGTCTCTCGTCCTTTAGTACTTATTAACAAAGAAAAATACAAAAATAAGCCTAAAGCAAAGATATTAGCTGCGGCTGGTTTATGCTCACTGTTGTTGCTTAGTTGGGTTGTTTATGCCCAGTTAGGTAATAATCTGATAAATCTAATGCAATTACAAACTTCTAAATCTATAACTCCAGAAAATACGAGCAATAGAAAAGTTAAAACACTACTTAGTCCTGTTAAGAATAGCCTTTCTGACCCGTCTGATGATCAATTTGCCACAGCCGTGCGAATTGCTAACCAAGCTTCTGCATCTGGTAAAACAGCCACAGTCTCAACTCAGTGGTTAGAGATAGCTGCTAAGTGGCAACGGGCTTCAGATTTAATGAGTAAGGTGCCACAAAAACACAGCCGTTATCAGGAAGCGAAGATTCGTACTCAACTTTATAAAAAATATAGTGAGGCGGCGCAGAAAGAAGCAGGTAAGAGTAAATCTTAGTTTTTTTATTATAAAACTTCGAT
This sequence comes from Nostoc sp. ChiVER01, assembly GCF_034531155.1. Classification (NCBI taxonomy): domain Bacteria; kingdom Bacillati; phylum Cyanobacteriota; class Cyanophyceae; order Nostocales; family Nostocaceae; genus Nostoc; species Nostoc sp. ChiVER01. The sequence goes on from NZ_JAVRBS010000002.1 coordinate 350,866, forward strand.
TACTGAGCAGGCACAATTCAGTAGACAATGATTTTTACTTAAAATCTATTATCACATATTGTATAATCATGACTGGTGGCTCAGAATTTCGATTTTTGTACCAAATACTATTGGGGACAATTGGAAAAAAATCGACCTTATTGTGTTTTTAATAAAGTCGATTTAATTAAGCAGATTGACTTCACGAATCAATCTAAAATCCAAAATCCGTATGTCCCCTAACTCAGGAGTTCTCCTGTTTCTTGCAGGGAGTGCAAGCGGCGATATATCCCCTCGTGACGCAAGAGTTCATCGTGGCTACCCACTTCTACAATCTTTCCTTGCTCAAGAACCACAATTTTATCGGCTTCTCGCACTGTACTTAGACGGTGAGCAATCACGATGGTGGTGCAAGTACCTTGAATCGATCGCATAGCTAGCTGAATTGAACGCTCAGATTCATAATCTAAACTAGAGGTGGCTTCGTCAAAAATCAGTACATCTGGTTCTACTAACAACGCCCTAGCAATTCCCAAGCGTTGTCTTTGTCCTCCAGATAGTCTGACACCTCGTTCTCCCACGATGGTGTAATAACCTTTGGGTAAGTGCTGCACTACTTCATCAACTCTGGCAATTCTACAGGCTTTTTGAACCTGCTCCAAACTAGCATTTGGTCTGCCATAGGTAAGGTTATCCAATATAGTACCGTTAAAAACATCTACTTCTTGGTGAACGATCGCTAACCTTCGTCTATACTTACCCACATCCAAAGTGCGAATATCTTGACCATCAATCAGAATTTGACCTTCTTGAGGCTCAAAATATCGCAACAGCAATTTCACTAAAGTAGACTTACCAGAACCGGAACGCCCCACTAATGCGACTGTTTGGTATGGCTCAATCAACAAGTTAATATCTTGCAAAACTTGACGGTTGGCATCATATCCAAAAGTGAGGTGCGACAACTCAACTTTTCCAGTAAATTTATAAGGAGATTCTGTCTGGTTACTCTCTTCTAAAAGACTAGCTGAATCAGATGGAGTTGGCTCTTGGAGAAATTCGTGAAACCGCAGCATAGGAGAATAACGACGGGCAAAAACTTCTGCCAAAGCACTAATTGGTTCTAATTCGGCATAAGCCATGCTAGAAAGAGTTAAGGTCATGACAAAGTGACCAAGAGAAATTCTCCCATCTAATGTTGCTGCTAAAGTCAAACCCAGAATTGTAAATACACAAAACTGAATTACAGTTCTTTGCCAAGTAGTCAGTATCGTATAACCTTTGTGGATGCGACTCTCAACCACCGTTAGTTCACGATCTAAACGTTGCTTTTGCCGTTTCAGTTCCCTAGCTTCTCTAGCAAATGCTTTCACCGTTTTGATATTAGTAATCAATTCAGAAGTACGGCTTTCGGTGTCTTCACCGTATTTATCTAGAATAGTTTCGTGCCCAATCAACCTCTGTAAATCTTTTAAAGTTAAGCCAAGGATAACTACAAAGGAGATTAGATATAGAACTGCAATTCGCCATTCAATCACCAAAATAAACAAGAAAATTCCTAGTACACGAGCTAGTTTAGGAATCAACTGTCCGGCAATTTCAGGATAACTAAAAGTGTGATTAGAAATACCTCTTGCTATTCTTCCAGCAATACGTCCGGGGTTATTTTCATCATAAAATTCGAGTGGGAGAGTCAGAATTTTTTCTATCGCTGTTTGGGCTTTCTCTCGACGCACCCTTAAAGCTATATCCCAATGAAACCAATTGGTTAACCAGGGTTGTGTTGGCGCTCTCACTACAGTGACAACGAAAATTAAACTCAGTAATACACCCAAAGATAGAGTTTTATTAACTGGGTAATTGGTGATATCCGAAAAAGTTGCGATCGCACTTTGAAGTGGTTTATCCAAAGGTTGATTAGACAAAACGTTTAAAATCTGCCCGATCGCGTAAGGGACAACCAAATCAATAACTTCGTAAATGCTAGATGCTGTAATACTGAAAACACTCTGCTTCCAGTAAGAGTGAAAGTAATTGACAATATCTTGAAATTTGGCCATGATGCACACCGTCCAAGAGCGCGATCGTAAACTTGGAATTTATATACTACATTTGTATTACAAGCTAGTCAAGTGCTATAGATTTAAATCACTCCTTTGGAGTAGTGGGCATTTGTGCGGGGACAAATTCTAGGCGATAGCGATAGAGAGCAACTGGTCGAAAACCAGCTTTAAAGTAATCTGGATCTTGGGGTGAAAGATAAACAGCAGTAACTTGATCTGCCTCAATTGCCGGATTAGCTGTTGGAAGTTTATGATAAGCGGTGGTAGATTCTACAGAGTTTAAATAAGGGCGTGAACCGCCTTTGAAAATTTGTTGAAACACTTCTGTAGTGATGAATTTGTCATCAGGGCTAGTTTCTGTAGCCCGTGCAGTCACAATAGAAACTAGTTGCCGACTGCTACGTAAGAACGTAATCTGACGATTAGGTGAATCTGGATCTACTTTGACTAATAACACAGCTTCATCCCCTAAATAAGCTCTTGCCAAATTCAAGCTATTAAACGCTCTATCTGCTACTAAGATCGGGGACTTTCTATTTAGCTGAGGTAATATTTTTAACCCAGTAATAGATGGTTGCTCTTTGACAAATCTTACTACAAAACTCACAAGCTGATTTAATTGTCGGCGATTACCTTCAAATCCTGGGGTTACGATTTCTGGTGCTAAAGGTGCAGCTAAATCTACTAAAGTACTTGTAACTTGCCAAGTACCAGCCATCCATTCAGGGTAAACCAAATCACCCGAAGCAGGTTGTACGGAAGTTAATTTTTCCCATTGGGGAAAATTTACTAACCGTTGAGATAACTCTCCTGCAATAGCATCGCCACTCCAAAAAAGGAATAAAAGCAGCAAGCAAAAATTCCAAATCGCCTTTATTGTAAGCATTAGTAGTTTTATATTGAATGTTTATTATTTACCAATTAAAAATTAAGTCGGTTTGTGTAAAAAATTAAAACTTTATAGTAGTATATTTGACCTTACAATCCCAAATTATGGTTATAACATGACATTGGCACTAGGCATGATTGAAGTTTATGGCGTTCCCACAGCAGTAGAAGTGGGAGATGCTATGTGTAAAGCTGCCCGTGTAACCCTTGTTGGTTATGAAAATACTGATTTGGGACAAATTACCGTGTTAATTAGGGGGGTTGTGGGCGAGGTAAATGTAGCGGTGACAGCAGGACTAAAGGCGGTGCTGCGAGTTAACGGCGGTGAGGTGATTTCTTATCATATTATTCCTCGCCCTCACGAAAATTTAGAATATGTTTTACCGATTCATCGCAGCGTTAATGTGGAGCAATTCGGTGCAGATATCCGATTTCCTCCACCCCTATCAGTTTAGCTTTAAATTTCTGCTGGTAAAGGCTGCCAAAGTTCACCATACTTCTCTTTTAAAGTCTGCCAAGCTTCCACCTGTCCGGGTTCATATTCGCCAGGTTTACCCCATTGCAAAAACAGGCTTAAAGCAGGCTCTTGTTTATCATCTAAAAACCGGATAGCATAGGTTGTAAAATTCCCCCTCTTTGCTTCACCTGTTTCAAATTTCACCTGAGTGATTTTGTCCATATTCAAGTGAAATTCAAACCCTTCAGTATGCATATTCGCGTACTTTCCTTTAGGCAATTCTGCATAAAATAACTTTTCTATTTTGCCTCGCGCTTCCAATACAGCAGCGCTGCTAGTAACAATTAAACGCAAAGTTCCTAGAGTTTCACAAGCTTCTAAAAATTCTTTCAAAGTAGTACTCATAAATCGCTATCCTTTCTCAGTTTTTTGACCAATGACTAATGACTATTTTTCGTATTGTTCATAAGCAGCAACAATGCGCTGAACTAGAGGATGGCGCACGACATCTTTTTGAGAAAATTCGCAAAAAGCAATGCCTTCAACATGTTTTAAAATTTGTAAAGCCACTCCTAAACCCGATTGTTGATGAAGTGGTAAATCAGTTTGTGTCATGTCGCCTGTAATTACCATCCGAGAACGGAAACCCAAACGAGTCAAAACCATTTTCATTTGAGCGGGTGTAGTATTTTGCGCTTCATCCACAATTACAAAGGCATTATTAAGGGTGCGTCCCCGCATATAAGCGAGTGGTGCAACTTCAATTACGCCGCGTTCCATTAAACTGGGTACTTTTTCAGGGTCGATAAATTCATAAATAGCATCATAAAGTGGACGAAGATAAGGATTAACTTTCTGTTGTAAGTCCCCAGGCAAAAAACCAAGTTTTTCACCAGCTTCGACGGCAGGGCGAGTTAAAATTAGCTTTTCAAACTGGTTAGCAAGGAGTGCTTGCACAGCGACAACAACAGCGAGATAAGTCTTACCAGTACCAGCAGGCCCAATACCAAAGGTGAGATCGCGTCTACGGAGTGCATCGATATATTGACGCTGGCGGAAGGTTTTGGCACGGACTTCTTCGCCCCGGCGACTTTTGGCGAGGACATTTCGCTGTAAATCTTGCAGTTCCCCTTGCCGATCGCTATCTATGGCTTGACGAGCTGTTAAAATATCGGCACTGGAAATAGTATTGCCTTTAATCCAGAGGTCTTCAAGCGATCGCACTAACCGAGAAGCCAGATCAATTTGCCCTTCGGTACCAGAAATCAATAATTCCTGTCCGCGTAGCACTAAAGTGGCTCCTGTTTGCCGAGATAGCATTTTGAGATTTTCTTCTCCATCTCCGGCTAGAGCGATGGCACTAGGAATATTGGGCAGCTGAATTGTTAAAGCACCTGCCATAGTATTTCTTAATTGGTGAGGATCTGTGTTTGACAAAGGTTAATCTTTTTTCGCCCTTAGCGAAATTACGCTTTTACTATTTATATTGTGGAAAAATCTTTGTAACAAATGAATCTTCATAGGGGCATAAAGCTGTACGCCCAGTTAAAAAGAGGAAAAGGGGCAGGGAGCAGGGAGCAAGGGGGGAATCCCCATACATGAATGGATTAGCTCTAAAGTAAGGACGTATTATTTCTCGTGTTACACATCAAATAAATACTTTTACTTTTGGGCATAAATAAATTTAGTTACTCTCTAACCCTTGTGACAGGTTAATTCTAGTATCTTTTCCCCTGCTCCCCCGCCTCTTCGGTGAAGAGTTCAAAAAAATATCCAAAAATCTTTTTGCTACTTTCAATCTTTACAAAAATTCTGAGCGGCTGTGATTACCTCCGCTCAGACTTGCTCTCTAGTTTGAAACTAGCGGAGGCGGGGCTTAACAATGGGTTTAGGCCCATCATTTCCACGCGGTTCTCTCCTAGTAGGCGGTGGCGATCGCTCTTCTGTCTCTTCATCAAAAGACATACCTTCGCGGCCTGGCGTGGTGCTGCCGTAGATATCCAGGTATACTGATTGCCCAGCTGCGGCGGCGGCAGCGGCAATTACTGTACGAATCGCTTGAATATTGCGTCCCCCTCGACCAAACACTTTCCCTTTATCTGTGCTTTCAAAGGCGATGCGAATCCAAGCCCGGTTGAGGGCCTGAGAAATTTCACAATCGACGCTTAAAGTCTCTGGAGATTCCAAAAACGGCTGCACTAAAAATCGAACCAGCCCAACATAGTTGGGACTAGCTGTTGGGGATATTGTTCCCGAATTATGATGCGGCTGTAGGTGTGGCACTGACCTGTTCAAAAACATTGGCTTTTACTAAAATGCGACGGACGGTGTCAGTAGGTTGAGCGCCTTGTTGTAGTCGCTTGACGATGCCGGGAACGTCTAGTCGCACTTCATCGGTTCTAGGATTGTAGAATCCCAACTCTTCTAGGGGACGACCATCGCGGCGAGCGAGGTTGTTAATGGCGATAATGCGGTAACTTGCTTCCCGCTTTTTACCGTATCGCTTCAAGCGCAGTTTGATCATGGTTAAAGAATCATTCTCCTAATTGGTAAGTATGCCGAAATGCTAATTTTAGCACTGGTCTAGCATTTGGTGCTATTTGTCATTAGTCATTAGTCATTTGTCAATTATTCTTTCCATGCCCCATGCCCAATGCCCAATAACTAAAGATTACCAAAGCCTTTTTTCTTTTTATCTTTAGGTTTCTTCTTTTTCGTGGCTGAGGCACCGCCATCATAACCTCGCCATCCGGGGGCTGGGGGACGATTGCCTGCACCTGCGAAGGCGTTGCCCATGCCGCCACCGCCGAACATTCCAGGCATTCCAGGGAAGCCACCTTGACCCATTTGCTGCATGAGCGATCGCATTTTTTGGAAATCACCTACTAGTTTAGTCACATCTGACTCTCTATAGCCGGAGCCAGCAGCAATCCGCCGCCGCCGACTAGGAGAACTGGCTAATAAATCAGGGTCATGGCGTTCTTGGCGAGTCATGGAGTTAATCATCGCCTCACAGCGTTTGAGCTGGGTTTCTCCCTGCTTAAGCTGATCGTCTGAGAGCTTATTCATCCCTGGAATCATCTTGATGAAGCCTCCCAGAGAACCCATGTTCTTTAGCATCCGCAACTGCTTGAGAAAGTCAGTAAAGTCAAACTTCGCTGACAAAATTTTCTCCTGCATTTTCTCAGCGTCTGCTAAGTCAAACTCTTCCTGGGCTTTTTCTACCAGGGTCAGCACATCGCCCATTCCCAGAATTCGGGATGCCATGCGATCGGGATAAAACGGTTGTAGTGCCTCTACTTTCTCACCCACGCCTACAAATTTAATCGGCGCACCCGAAATTTTTCGCACCGAAAGCGCTGCACCACCACGGCTATCACCATCCATCTTGGTGAGAATCGCCCCAGTAATTCCGATCTGCTCATGGAAAGTGCGGGTAAGATTGGCTGCCTCTTGACCAGTCATCGCGTCCACCACCAACAGAGTTTCATGGGGTTGGACAGTTGCTTTGATGCGGGCTAATTCCGCCATCATGTCTTCATCAATTTGTAGGCGTCCAGCAGTATCAATAATTACTGTATTTACACCTTCTGCCCTAGCGCGTTCTACACCTTGCCTTGCAATTTCTACGGGATCGGCGTCGCTTCCTAGTTCAAATACTGGTACGTCAATTTGCTTACCCAACGTCACCAACTGGTCGATCGCTGCTGGGCGATATACGTCTGTCGCCACCAACAAGCAGCTACGATCTAATTTTCTTAAATGTAATGCTAACTTAGCGGTCGCTGTGGTTTTACCAGTACCTTGCAACCCAGCTATTAACATAATAGTAGGCTGTTCCTGAGCTTCTGCGATGGGAACATTTTCTTCTCCCATCACCTGCACCAATTCATCGTGAACAATTTTGATGAACTGTTGGTCAGGTCGCACGCCAGTAATCACCTCGGCTCCCTGTGCCTTGGCTTCGACTTCGCTAATAAAATCTTTGACTACCTGGAGATTAACATCTGCTTCCAACAAGGCGCGGCGCACTTCGCGCAATGCATCTTGAATGTTGGATTGAGAAATTTTGTCCTGTCCCCGCAGTTTTTTCCAGGCGGCTTCTAAACGGTCAGATAGAGCATCAAACATAATGTAATTACAGGTAGTTCGCCAATAGGGAATTTTGAACCGCCGATGAATGCGATTCCGAATTTCCGTTAAAGTTTAAACGTGCTATCTACCAGCTTAGTATTTTTCACCCCGACTGTAGCAACCAGATACTTACCTTTATTGAAGTGGCAAACTGTCCTTTGGGATGAATCTTGATTTTTTCAAAGAGAGAAATCCCAGCACTATAGATGAAGTAAGGATTTTAGTGGGAATAGTTGAGAAAGCGCAGGAGAGCGAAAATATATGAAAGAATATAGAGCATATATGTGTGACTTTGGGCATCAGTGGTCACTTTTCAAGGATAAACAAGACCCTGAAGATGAAACATTATGCAATAACTCTCTGAAACTCTTATTCCTTTGCGTCCTTTGCGGTTCGTTTTATCATGATTTTTTTACGTAAGTCCTGTAAAAGAGAGCTTTACACATAGCTTATTCATTTGAAAACTGTTGTAATCGCCATTTTATGATTGAGTTGCTCCTGGTTTTGAACGCTGTTGTTGATAAAAACGGACAACTTTTTGCACATACTCAGCAGTGAAACCTTTATTACAACCTGTATAGCTACCAGTCATCCACCAACAAGCTGCACCACGCACAGATGCAATTTCATTATTGTTGGTGGCGCGAAACTGATTAGTTAACTCACGGCGCGTGATACAGGATACAACTTGGCGAGCGATCGCAGGGTTATTTTCAAACTGCGTCGGTGTCAGTTCTCGTTTGAGACAAGTTCTTGTCCAGCCTTTGAGGGTTTCTGGTTTAACTTGCCATTCGCTGTAATATCCATCGTTGGGGTTTTTTGTCTGCGGTGCAGCTTGTTGCAACGCCTCTACCATCGCCGCAACTTGGGTATCAGAAACCGGCTGCTGTGCTTGAGCTAATAGTGGCAATAGTCCGGAGGTGACAATAACTCCGTTGAGTAGTAATCCTATGGGTTTTTTGATCATAAGATAACATTCTATGTGTTTACACTATCAATTAGATTAGAAACCTACTAAATTTTCTATCGTATCGGCATCATTTGGTAATGCGGCTGTTAAAACTTCGCTACCTTCTGCGGTAACTAAAACATCATCCTCGATGCGGATTCCGCGCACATCAGCAAATTCAGATAAACGTTGCCAATTCACTACATTCTGATATTTTGAGCGAACATTAGTATCATTTAAAATTGCTGGTACTTGATAAAAACCAGGTTCAATTGTAACTAACATTCCTGGACGCAAAGGACGATTTAAACGGAGGTAGCCTAAGCCAAAGCGATCGCTTCGAGAACGTCCCTCTTCATACCCAGCTAAATCACCCAAATCTTCCATATCATGAACATCTAAACCCAGCAGATGACCGATACCATGAGGAAAAAACAGCGCGTGGGCATCCATCTCGACTAAATCTTCAGGGTTTCCTTGTAAAATGCCTAACTCTACTAAACCTTCGGCTATAACTGTGGCAGCTAACAAATGAATGTCCCCATACTCTACACCAGGGTGGATTTTGGCAATGCAAGCATCATGGGCTGCCAGCACAACATTATAAATATCTCTCTGGGTAGATGAAAACTTACCAGAAACTGGCCATGTGCGAGTTACATCACCTGCCCAACCCGTTTCAGTTTCAGCGCCGACATCGGCAAGCAGTAAGTCACCTGGTTGTAGGGGATGATAATACTGTTCGTTATGCAAAACTTCACCGTAAACGGTGACAATACTGTTGTAAGAAGTTGTCATATTATGGGCAATAATTACCCCTTCCATCGCTGCCCGAACTTCTGCTTCCAGCTTCGCTTTAGGTGTTGCTGCCATCCCAGCTTTGTGTGCCTCAACAGTAACAGCAGCAGCTTTTCGTAACTGGGTTAATGCAGCTTCATCGTGAGTGAGGCGGAGAGAAACGATCGCTTTAGCTAACTCCAAGTCAATTCCTTGGGGAGGACTTTGTGGTAAAACCCATCTATTTAATAGCTGCGATTGTTGCGTCCAAGTAGCTGCATCTTGTACAGCAAGTGTGGCAGCATCTTCTAGCCTAGACTCTAATTCTGCCATTGGTCTAGCCACATCCGCCCCAATCTTTTGAGCTATTTCTTCACGCGTTGGCATTTCTCCATGCCAAAGAGCGCTGCTAGGTGATGGATCGTCTATAAATAGTTCTAGTTTGCCGCCTTCTAAACGAATTGCTGCATTTGATAATGGCACTCCAGCAAAATAGAGGAAATGACTGCTAGCGCGAAACGGAAAGAGATTTGCAGGAAAGTTGCGCGGACTGTTGCTACCTGACCACAGAATTGCTGGAAAATCAATGAGGTTGGCTAATTGTTGGCGTCGGTGGCGTAAAGTATCGACGAGAAAAGTAGAAGTTTGTTGGATTAGCATAAATAGAAACTCAAAGAGAAGGATAAAGGTTATAACTTTGCCTTTATTTAGTCGTTATCATCTTTATCGTTTTTATCGTCATCGTGTTTATCATTCTTGCGATCGTCATCTTTGTCGTCATCTTTGTCGTTCTGCTTTACCTGGCTAGGTTGTACGACTGGTTTTTGTTGCTCAGTTGGAGCAGATGGCTGCGGTACCTCAACAACACAACTAACTAATCCTCCAGATATTACCGCTAAGTTGACAGCAGCAAAGATGCTTCTGAGAATTTTTATGGTCATGTTTCCGTTCTGCTTTGACATTGACCCCATTTTTTGGAGATTGTATTCCTAATTTATCAGGGGTTGAGGCATCTAAAACTACATACAAATGAGTGAAGTTCATAATGGTAAGTAGTGGCATAAATATCTAATGCACTTCTAATAAATATAATGCTGTCTAATTTTCAAGGTGACTCTAATGGGACAAACCATTACTCAGGTTGATGCTTTTACCAATAGACCTTTCGCGGGAAATCCTGCTGCTGTCTGTGTTCTGCCCACTCGCCAAAATGAACGTTGGATGCAAAACGTGGCGCAGGAGATGAATTTATCTGAGACGGCTTTTTTAGTTAGACAGGATGATGGCTTCAATCTGCGTTGGTTTACGCCCACAGTGGAAGTGCCGCTTTGTGGTCATGCAACTTTAGCTAGCGCCCATGTACTTTGGTCAGAGGAGCATTTATCACCTAATGAAGTTGCGCGTTTTTACACCAAAAGCGGAGTGCTGATTGCGAAGTTGCAAGGTGAGTGGATTGAGTTAGATTTTCCTGTGAATCATTCACAAGAAACAATTGCCCCGCAAGAACTCAAGGCTGCTTTGGGTGTCCCATACAAATCTGTTTTCTTGAATTCTTTGGGCTATTTAGTAGAATTAGAATCTGAAGATTTGGTACGGCAAATACAGCCAAATTTCCAAATACTGAAAACATTGCCTAATTCTGAGATTATTGTCACCAGCCTTACCGACTCTGATTCTGAATATGATTTCGTCTCTCGCTTCTTTGCGCCGGGTTTAGGGATTGATGAAGACCCTGTAACTGGGGCGGCTCATTGTTGTCTCGCTCCCTTCTGGCGCGATCGCTTGCACAAAGATGAGTTATTGGCTTATCAAGCATCAAGTCGCGGTGGCGTGGTAAAAGTGTATTATGACGGAGGCGATCGCGTCTTTTTAAGCGGACAAGCGGTAACTGTTATGCGAGGCGAGTTAATTACCGCATAAACCTAATATTACAAATCAATAGCATCTGGTAAAAACTCAGCATCAAGAATTAGGGTAATCGAATAAGGAAACTCCACTGGAAACGTATTTATTAGTAAAGCAAAACTCCGTCGTAGCTGTTGTGAACTTGCTACGGCGGAGAAAGGAAAAATTAAAACGCTAAGAGCGAGCAGGCCAAATGCTTGCATCACAAGGATAGAAAGAAAGCAAAAATGAAGAAGTAAATTTACCTTTTACTTTTTACCTTGTACATTTTACCTAGTCTCTCCCTCGGCGTTTCCTACTGTGCTAGATGTGCAAAATATATAGTTTTTACTTCAACAGAAAAGTATTCTAAGGATCATTTTTGATGTATTATCTTAAAGGCTAAATACAAACAATTCACCAAAAAAGGTTGATGTGCGACCATTTAGGCGATCGCGACGAAAATTCCAAGAAAAAATAAATAAAAAATTAAATTTAGTAGAATTACTCTAGTGAATCCCCAGTCACTATCGCTTTAATCATGACTTGATCGAGCAAAAATGGCTAATAACTATAAAATTTGTAGAACAACTAGTGTCATATCATCAGTGTTTTGCTTATCAGCACCAATGAATTGCTCAACTTGGTCAAATAGGTAATCAACAATCTCCTCTGGGCCATTGCAGTACTTACAAGCCGTATTGAAGCCAGCAACGAAGTTATCTTCATCGAAGCGATCGCCACTAGCACCAGCAGCATCGGTCAAGCCATCTGTATAGTAAATAATTGTATCCCCAGGCTCTAACTGTGCTTGGGCATCTTCATATTGGCTGTTAGCATCCAAACCGATTAACATTCCTAGAGTATCTAAACGGCTGACAGTTTTCGTGGCTGCGTGCCACCACAAGGGAGGATTGTGTGCTGCATTGCTATAAGACAAAATTCGGCTGTGGGGATTATATTCTGAATAAAATAGCGTTATAAAGCGGTGGGAATTTTCCAAATCCGCATACATAACTCTATTTAAGTTTTGTAGAATTCCGGCTGGGGAGTTACCGTGTAGCACTTCTCCTCGTAACATTCCCCGCATCATCGTCATAATCAGCCCAGCCGGAACACCTTTGCCCATGACATCTCCAATAACCAAACCCCAGCGACTATTTTCTGTGCTGCTTTTGGTTTTGAGCTGAATTTTATTGTGATTGGTAGCAATAAAGTCATAGTAGTCCCCGCCGACGCGATTGGCAGGTTTACAACGTGCCGCCAGGACTGCACCAGGAATTGTGGGACATTGACGTGGCAAAAGTCGCCGTTGAATTTCTGCGCCAATTTCTAATTCTTGGTCTAGGCGTTCTTTTTTTCTTAGTTCTACAGCTAGTTCATCGTTTTCGATCGCAACAGCTGTTTGGTCTGCTACTAACCTAACTAACTTTTGCCTGGTTTCTGTCCAACTATATTCTGGGTCGCGGCTCAAGACATAGAGCCATCCCCGTTCTGTATGCTTTACCAGAATCGCCGTACCAAAGATTTGCACATCTGGCCCCAGATAGCGATGCATCTGATCATCTAAAATCCCCGTGGCATTGGCTAAAGGCGCAGCATTGGGCAGAAGCGTGATTTGACTGCTGGCTATTTCTAGCGCTTTGCGGATATTTTTTCGCTGGCCACTATCTTGCCAATGTAACTGCTCTAATCTTACTTGACCATTAGGTTTGTAGAGAAACAGGGCGCTGCCGTCTGCATCTGTCACTCTAGTTGCCATCAGAGGGATCAGTTCCAAAAACTGATTTAAATTATTGAAACTTCTTAGGGCAAATCCTAAAGAACTGAGCAAATCTTGAATTTTGTTCTGTTCCCGGTGCAACCTTGCCACGAGTTCTTTTAGTGCTACGACTGGTGTGACATCTGTCGCGGCACTACTATTGTTGTCAATGGGTTGAGAGGGCAGTTGAGACACAGGCACAGGTACTATTGCACTTTATATTGGCAGATTTTAGATTATTTATAAATCTTTTGGCTTTGGCATTGCTAAACCATATTTAGATAAGACTTGTCACTTTAGCAAGAGTATAAAGACGTAACAAGCAACTTTTATCAGTATTTTATTTGCTTATTGTATTTCTGATGGAATATTTGTGATTTCAAATCATGTATTTTTAGCCAAAAACCAATCCGTAAAAATTACTAGTTTCATTGAGAGTTAAGAAAGCTTTTCATTTTTTCATAACTTAATTACCAAAGCATATCTCTAAAGTCATAAAAATACTTTATTCAAAGAATAATTCATAACGCTTTCAGAGTAATTGTTTGGGCAGAGGCAACTAGGAAAGGAGAATTTTTTTGAGTGAAAACTCGGATTACTAGAGAAAATATTTGTAGATACTTTCGCAAGTAAGAGATGAGAATACACCTGGAAGTGTTGAATCAGCTTACTTACAGCAATTCGCTTTTTGAGTCCATAGTAGACGGTTTTGCGAAGTTCTGATAGCCGGAAGCCGTAGTTTTCCTGATGTTGACTGGCGCTGGGCAAACAGATGACGCTCTTACTCCACTCTTAAGTAAGTTACGTGTAGTATGCAGTTCTGCCAATTTGTTAAGGCAGTTCCTTCGATACTAAGAATGCAAGTCGCCATAGCCAATACCAGTTACCTAGAAAGGCAAACCCTTCTACAGTGCTGAACTGATCTGGACTGGCTCCCCAACGCACTGCTCACTACTCAGACTGCTGTCCATCTTGCAATGTTGTATTTGCAGGGGTGAGCGTCTTGCTTGCCCTTTAAATTGCTGCAAGATGGGAGCTTCCGAGGTTTTGTGTGTTGCGTCTAAATGCCCATTCAGAGAGTGAAAAAAGGCACTAGCTTGAGATTTTAGCAAAAGTTATCCATTTATTGCGACAAACTTATGATTTACAAGAATTGATCTGTTTCTAATGAGTTCAAGTGATAATACCAGATCAGTAATCCCTAAATTTATCAGTTGTCAAGAAAAATATTTAACTCCTAATTTTTCAGTTAGCCGCTCAAGAGAGCTTCGACAAACTCATAGCTAGAAAAGGGGCGCAAGTCTTCAATTCCTTCGCCAGCACCAATAAAGCGAATGGGCAAACCTAGCTGTTGCACAACAGCAAGGGCAACGCCGCCTTTGGCAGTGCCATCAAGCTTAGTTAAGACAACGCCACTTAATTGGGCAGCTTGGGAGAAAACTTCAGCTTGCCGCAGTCCATTTTGCCCTAAAGTGGCATCTAGAACTAAAAGAGATTCTACTTTGGCATTTGGAGCTTTTTTGTCGATAATTCGCCGAATTTTGCTAAGTTCGTCCATTAAATTTTTCTTGTTTTGCAGTCGCCCAGCTGTATCAACTAGAAGTAATTCGGTTTGACGTGCTTGGGCGGCTGCGATCGCATCAAACACAACTGCTGCCGGATCTGTATTCTTTCCCGGATTGGAAATTACTTCTACACCGCTTCTACTACCCCAAACCTTCACCTGTTCCACGGCTGCGGCGCGGAAGGTGTCTGCTGCCCCAATTAAGCATTTATAACCAGATTTTTGTCCCAGATGGGCAATTTTACCGATGGTAGTAGTTTTACCGGCACCATTTACCCCAGTGATTAACCAAATATTCAAGGTTTCTTTTTCTGGAGTAAAGATAGTTTTGTGGGATGCAATGCTTGGCGCATCCAGCATATCCCGGAGAATTTTTTTCAGGTAAGCGATCGCTTCTTCAGGTGCGGTAACTTCTTCTCGAAGTTTTGTCTGTAGGGCATTGATAATAAAGTCTGTCGCTTCTACACCCACATCAGCTTGCAGGAGCAATGCCTCAATTTCTGTTACAGCAGCTTGGTTAAGTGGCCCTTGACCAACGATCGCCTTGAGTTGGTTAAGAATGCTACGACGAGTTTTATCTAACCCTTGCCGGAGCTTTTTCAGCCAGGTAATTTCTTCAATAGAAACGTCTTCTGGACTTCTACCTTGAGCTGCCAAAACTTTTGCCGACCAGACAAACCCATCATCAAATACCAGCCCAGGAATTTCCTTTCCTGTCTCTGAAGTTGCAGCTACTGGCTGTACTAACTCTGGTTCTGGAACTTCGATAGCGGTGGCCATTAGTTGTTCTAGCTTGGCTTGCCGTTCTGCCGCCGCCCGTTCTAAGAAAGATAGTGTCGTTGGCTGTGTTGCCTCTTGTGTAGATACTGGTTCGGTGGGCGTTGGTTCAGCCTCATTTGCCGTCAGTTCTGGGCTGGAGACATCTGGCTCTTTGTCAATTGCTGCTACTGAGGAATTTTCTGTAATTTCTTCTTCAGTAGCAGCTTGGCTAACTTCTGGCTGTGCTGTTTCTACAGCTGTACTAACAGGTTCCTCAATTGCTTCTGGTTCGGTAATTTCCGCAATTGCCGTTTCTGCGGTTTCAGGTTGTGCTGATGCTGATGAGGCTTCTATTGAATCAGCCGGGGTTTCTACTACCTCAACTTGTTGTTTTTGCTGAATATTTTTGTAAGCAGCTTTAGCAAACGCTAACAAGTCTGTTGTTGTGTCTGGAGCAGTTTCAGCAGTTGGTGTTAATGTTTCGGCTGGCTCTGGCTGAGGTTCTTGTGCAGGAGGAGTTTCTTCCTGTTTTTTATCAGAGGGAGTGTCAGAGGAATCGTTATATTTACGACGGAACCAATTAAAAACCATTGCAGCAGTATTGGTTATATGAGTTTAATAGTTATAAGTTATGAGTTTAATTTAACTTGGAGCATTGGGCATCGGGCATTGGGAAACAGGAGGCAGGACGCAAAAGTTCTTTAATTTTTAATTTTTAATTTTTAATTG
The DNA here is from genome assembly GCF_034531155.1 of Nostoc sp. ChiVER01. Taxonomy (NCBI): domain Bacteria; kingdom Bacillati; phylum Cyanobacteriota; class Cyanophyceae; order Nostocales; family Nostocaceae; genus Nostoc; species Nostoc sp. ChiVER01. Next base: position 366,811 of record NZ_JAVRBS010000002.1, read on the forward strand.
ATTTCTTCCCCTGCTCCCTCACTTTGGCGAATAAAAAAGGCTATGCTGTCTTTTTCTGCTCAATGACTCGGCGCAAAACACCGTTAATAAACCGATGACCATCGTCTCCACTGTAACGTTTGGCTAGCTCCACAGCTTCGTTGATGGCGATACTGTCTGGAACTCCTAAGAATTTCATTTCAGCCACAGCGATTTGCAAGATATCGCGGTCAATTTGGGCGAGGCGAGTTACTTGCCAATCTACTAAGGCAGTAGAAAGGAGTTCATCTATAATTTGTCGATTTTCGTTGACGGTAATTACAAGCTCTTTAGCGTAATTACGGACTCCCTTATCCTGATTAGCTAACTGAATCAATACTGGGAAATCAACTGCCGTACCCAACTGATTGATTGCTGTCTGGGTGCAGGCGATCGCTTCTTGAAGCATTGTTCTAGCACTATTGAGGTCGGAGGCCCGAGTTTGGCTACTTAAAAGGCGATCATTACTGCGTTGCAGTTCACCTGCGGCATTATCAAGGGTATCTTGCACTTCTGAGGTCAAAGTACGTACTGCTCCTAGCACCAACTTGGATACTAGTTGATCGTCTTCTAATTTCTCTAATTTCTTTGGGTTGACTGGCAATTGGCTAAGGCTTAAAAGCGCCAATTCACGAGCAATTTGCTGGGGTTTACGAGGTTGCATAAAACTGAGGGGTGATTAAGTAAGAACTGATTAACTAGACGAGGCAAACTCACAATTATATCAACTTTGGTACAGTTAAACAACAAAATTACGCTAAGAAGGTACTGAATACTGGGTACTAGGAAAGAAATTATTTTAAGATTTGCTTAGGGTATGAATCCACATACTCATCTTCCCCAGTCCCTAATCCCCAATTTAACTTTCTTCAACGGGAATAACCTGCTGTTTGATTTCGTCGTGTTTCACTTCCAGCGTGGACTCTTTGGGGAAAACCAAGGGCGTATTGGGGGCGACAATGCCACCTGATACAACTATTTTAAAAGCGTCTTCAATGGACATGGAGAGGTTTACCACCTCATCTTCAGGAACTACTGCGTACCATCCGGTAGTTGGATTGGGGGTGGTAGGTATAAAAACACTTAGCACAGGGCGAGGCATCTGGGCTTGGATATCACTGCTGATTACACCAGTCACAAAGGCGATCGCCCAAATTCCTCGGCGGGGATACTCTACCAAAATTACCCGGCGAAACTTGCCATTAGAATCTTTTAATATTGTTTCTAAAAGCTGCTTAAGTGTTTTGTATACCTGTCCTGCTAAAGGAATTGCCTGTAATAATCGTTCGCCAAAATCTAACAACCACCTGCCAGCAATATTGCGAGCCATTAAGCCCATTAATAGAATACTTAGTAGTGGTACAGCCAACCCTACTAATAAATTCAGTAAATTTACTAAAATGGGGTTTAATCCATCAAAAGGATTCAGTTGTTTGGGAATTTGGGTGAGGAAGTTAATTACCCAAGTAGCAATGGTAATAGTTAGCCAGATAGTAGTTGCTAGGGGAATTACTACCAACAAACCAGCGATCAGGTCGTTTTTTAAGTCCTGTTTTAGGCGATCGATTACCAAGCCCCGATTCTCCTGTTTTAAGCTAGAGGAACTTTTGTTATTGGTATTCATACCAGCAGATTTGTCAAATTCCGAAGACTTTAACTTTAGGCACTTTCTACCGCAAGTAACTGTCCAAAACGCTAGCAGCTTGGCTGCTGACGCAAAAACATGTACTTGTTGCTGGAAATCAGCTATTTTCCTACAAGCATACACATAGACATTAACCAATCTGATGCCGACTGGTTATTTTAAAAGGATGTTACTTTTCTTTGTAAGACTTGTAAACGATTGTTGCAAGTCCTTAGGTATTACTAATCTACCGCGCTCAATCAAAAGCTGCTCATGATTGTGAAAGTACAAGCGGGTAAACAAAGGAATTATTTGATCTGGTCAGTTGAGCAGGAGAGCGCTTTTATGAAAATGTATTGGTAATATTAATTTATTATGGAAGTTTTTATTTAGATATAACACGGTGTAGGTAGCACAGCTGTGCTAACCTGCTTTTGAAATTTTGAATATTGCGATCGCGTACCCGTCCGTCGTTGGCGATCGCTGCTTCAAATTTTACGCTACATCAGCCTGTGTCGTTTCAGAATCTACGCACTGTAACTGTTGTGTATTCTCCTGTACCTGAATTGCTGTTGAGTCTAAATTAGGTTTTGGTAAATACTTCATTTCCCAGACTTTGAGCAAAATCAGATATTCGTAGAATGCCTGCAATGTACACCAAGCAAATCCGGCGCGTCCATCTAAACAGCCGCCTAAGATAAAATACATATATACAAAGCGTAGCAACGGTCTAGCGGGTAAACGCAAAGATAAATCTTTCAAGGCGCGGCGTTTTTCGACTTCCGATTTGCCAAAGAATAAATCTTGCCAGTTGACCTTTCCCTGTTCTAGTTGATATAGCGTTTCTTGAGCTTCGTCTGTAGAATAACGGTTATGCTTGTCAATCCAGCGACTCAAGCCTTTACTACAAGTGTAATGTGGGTATGTCTCTTTTAAAAAGCTAGTTGCACCCTCACAAACTTCCCGTTCAGTATGACCATAATCTGTAAACCAGACCCTACCGTGGCAAAAGAGGCGCATTTGGTAACGGGGATACTGTGTGCTGTAGCGAATCCAACGATTCATGAACATGACACGTTCAGCCACGTAGTAACCGATATAGTCAAGACTCTTACTTGCCTTTTCGCATTCAGCGAATAGTTCTGGTGTCATGCGCTCGTCAGCTTCAAGAATGTAAACCCATTCGTGCTTCGGAGGGATAGACTCTAACATCCAGGTGCGTTGGCGGCCGTGGCTTTCAAAAGCGTGTTGAATGACGCGGATGGGATAGCGACTAGCGATTTCTACAGTGCGATCGCTACTGCATGAATCCACAACAATAATGTCATCCGATAGCATCGCCGATTCGATACAAGCAGCAATATCTAACTCTTCGTTATATGTCAGTATGTAAATTGAGAACATTACCCAAGTTTTATAGCGATTTTACTGAGTGATAATTGTCTTTTTATTGTTATTAGATATTAGGCGTATGGCAGTATCAGCCGTTAAACGTCCTACTGCCATACCGATAATAGATTAGCGTGCAGCTGCTCTAGGTTTACCACCTTGTAAAGCACCGCTACCTTTTAAGCCTGTCCAGCCGATGATAATGTAACCAATGGACAACAGCAAACTGCTAATTCCAATCCGTAGTCCAGACTTCCAAGCAGTATCTTTAGCTTGTTTCTCTGCTTCGTCTCTGCGCTGGCGAACTTGGCTTAATTGTTGAGTTCGCAACGTCTGAATATCTGTTTGTTGTTCAATAGCTTTATCAAGTATTTGGGGATTTGTTTTAGCCTTCGTTAGTAACTCTTTAATATTTGCAGGAATTTGAGGGCTTTCAAGCGCTTGCTTATATTTTTGGTCATCTTTGAGGATTTCACTAAACTGAGCTTTGGTTTGGGTTCGCAGTTGATCTAGTTGAGCTTTTCCTTGCTCAGTATTCAGTTGTGCTTGCAATTGCGAGAACCGATTGTTCAGTTGAGTTTCTGCCTGATCTCCTTCTTGGGCGATACGGTTAAGTGTTTGAGCTTTAGCTTGATTGACGTTATTGAGGTGCAGGGGAAAAATCAGCAAGAACATTAACCCTAAAATACTTGAAAGGATCACAGCAGGAAATCTTAAATCGATACCTTGAGGGCGATCGCTTGCTGCATCAGCACTATCAATCCAATAGGCAGCAAACAGCAGCCCCAAACCAACTAGAGGCACAATTCCCCGATCAACTAACGCTGTTGCCAAGTTAATTTGCCATACTCGATCAGTCGGTTGAAAGGGTAACAACAGAATCAAAAAGTCAACAAAAAAAGACAAAATGCAAATTATTCCAACTACCTTAAGTGTGAGGGCAGTACTCACGGAAGTAAAACGGTTAACCATAGTTTTTTGAACTGGCGGTGAATACGAGTGATTTTCATATTTCAAGCTACTTGAATATTGTGCCTATGACCGTGACTATTGTATAGAAACACAAAGCAGATTCAATATTTGGTAAAGGCTATCTGCCTCTTGGTTTTCAACTAGGCCAGAGTAACATTTGTTATGTCCAGTGTCTTCAGGAAAATCTTAGTGTTTTAAGATACGAACATGATGCGGGGCTGTAAGAAAAGACTCATTAATTACCCAATTTCCCTTATTACAGTTCTCAATCGGTCATAATATAAGTATTTTGTAGGGACATATACATGTGCATTTTTGTCAACTTAACGTAAAAATTACATTCTGCATAGAACCGACCTTCTTTGCTAATAGCAAAAGTCATCTCTTAATAACTAAAATATACCCAAAAATCTTTAGTCTACTTGAGTAGACTTTAGCTATTAGCCTTGGAATTTATTCCCAGGCGGGTGAGGAAGCCAGCAGTTAAGCTATTTCTAGCTTCAGTTGATACCAATGACAAATGTGCGCCCCTAGTGAGTTTTGCATCAATATAAAAATCGCAATATTTCCCTTATTTTTCCATCTCCCTTGCAAGGGCTTGTTCCCAAATTGGCAGATCCTCCGGTCGGTCAACATCAGCTAAAGGCGGCAAGTTCACGTATGATAAATTAAGTTTCTGAGCAATTTCCACGGTTTTCTGGAATACTTGAGCAGTTCCCCACTCGATGTTAACGAATAACTCCGGGGTCGGTTGGCGCAACCCAATTAAGTAATATCCACCATCGATCGCAGGGCCAAGTACTAAGTCAAAGGTGTGTAACTTCTCAAAGGCTGTCTCTAAAATCTGAGCATTGACTCCAGGGCAATCTGTACCGATGATAATTATTTTTGTGGCATTAGATTCAAAAGCCTCGAAAAGCGATCGCGCCATCCGCGAACCTAAATCCCCTTCACCTTGAGACTGGTAAATCAAATCCAACCCCAGCCAATCTTGCATAAGTTGCGAATCCCCACCTGCAAATCTCACTTCTACAGATATGGCAATGGCTTTTTGCAATTCTTGAACCTGAAATATTGTATGTTCAGTCATTTCCCGTTGAAGATTGGCAGCACCAACAGTTCCTAAAGCAGGTATCAGTCTGGTTTTAGTCTTCCCTGGTTCTGGATAGCGAGTGAAAATAATCAGGTGCTGTTTTGAGATTGCTGGTAAGTTCAGCACACAATACCTTATTTAATAAACTAAAAATATCTTAATAGCAATACTTATCGTTTTCGGCTGTGGTATGTTCTTTTTCCATTCGCATTGCTCCTAAAATCGTAGAAACAACAACACAACGCTTAACTTTACCACCATACTTGCTTGATAGTGTTATCCGTCCTAGTGGTGGTTGACTGACATTACCTCTGTAATCAAATTGGATTTGTCTAATACCATTTGACTCTTGTAAAGTTGTTTCCGCATCTAAGCGCACATTGGAATTTAGATTATTCCAGTTAGCGTTAGATGGGTTTACTGTAGCAGGATGAATTGCCCATTGAATAATGCCGTTTTGTTCACGAAAGCTGGCTTTCCAAGTCAATTTTTCTTTACTAGCTTGGCTTTGGGCTTGGCGCATAGCATAATAAACCTCGCTTTGAGCAGTATTGAGGTACCGAGTCTGCACAAAACCTAGCCAGTTGGGTATTGCCATAGTGGCTAATATACCAATTAATAAAACAACTACTAAAGTTTCTAATAGTGTAAAACCACTACTAGAGTCCTTATTCAAGAACTTTTTAGAATTAACTAGAAACAGTAACTGCACCCGCATATCCATTTTTGTCTTCTGCTCGTTTTTCAACTACCCAGACCTTGAGCAATGTTTCAGCTTCTTGCCTTCTTACTTCGCGCTGGTTAGTAATATTGTTTAGTAAGCTAGGTATTATAAGGATTATGAATATTTTCAGTAATAGTTTTAAGGTAAAATTTATATTCTGAAGTCTTGACGAGTCATGAAGAAAATACTTCCACAAAAACATAGCAGCTGCTAGACCTTTTTTTTTGTTAAAGGGCTTTTGTAGCGCTTTACAAGTTAAGTATTTGTATAAATTTGCTAGGCTTGTATTCCAATTATGCTTTAGTGTCGAACCCGCAGAAGCTTTTCGTAGATAGGAGCTTTCCTTGTACGCTCTTTCAAGCACTTGTAGGCAGGCTTTTTCCTGTCTGACAAGATTAGAAGAAACTGAATTAGCACTTATGCGATATAAGATTTGTACAGATGGCACACATACAAAATCAAACTGAGAAGCTAATCGGAGCCACATATCCCAATCCTGAGCCGCGCTTAGAGATTCGTCAAAGCTACCTAATTGAATTAAAGATTTTCTACAAATTAAAGGATTAGAACCATTCTCTAGAAAGTTATTTAATAATAAACTTTCATAAACATTTCCATTTAAATTAACACGCTTACCTGAAAGTATAAATTCACCATTTTCATCAATATAATCAGTCCAACTGTAAGCAACTTTCGCGGTAATGTGTTCTTCTAGAGCCTTTACCTGAGAATAAAGTTTATCAGGTGTCCAAAGATCATCTGCATCTAAAAAACTAACAAATTCCCCAACTGCAAGGTTTAGCCCTCGGTTACGGCTGACGTTTCCACCAGCATTGGGGTAAGAAAATACTTTTATTCGTGAATCTTCAATTTCTGCAATAACTTCTATTGTTGAGTCTTGCGAACCATCATTAATTATAATTAATTCTAGATCAGAAAAAGTTTGATTTAAAACTGATTGAATTGTATACTTAATAGTCTTTTCAGAATTGTAAGCAGGGATAATTACAGAAACTTTTGGCAATTTTCTGCTAGTAGATTTAATCATTTTTATAAAGATATTTATTTTTTAATACTCTGCCTAAATTACATTTAAAGTAATAAAAAGGACTCATCATACTAGACAAATAAAATTCCATTTCAAAACTTGGAATTAGATTATTTTTAAATTGCCCTTTATACTGAATTAGATGTTGTAATACTCGGCGTAAATTCCCTAAAACAGTTTTAACAAAGACTATCGGTTTTTGCCACTTTTTAGTATTTATTAAGCGTAGCTGGAAAATACACAATCCACAGCCGCGTGCCAAACTTAAAAGGTAATCTCTTTCAAGTCGCCAATGTGGTATTTGATGATAAGTATGCATGGTAGGGTTATACCAAATTTGCCAGCCTCCATAATGGATATAAAGTAATGGTTCATAGTCATCACCCTGGACTAAAATACCAGGTAACTTACCACTTAAATTAGGTCGTTGTGGTACATTTTCAAGCCATACTTTTTTTCTAACAACAAGCGCTGCACCAGGAGGAAGCCTTAAATTGTCTGCATCAAATAAATGTGCATTTGAGCCATGTTCTCTAATAGCTAAAAAAGCTCGAATTCTTTCAAAATTTTCTGGCGGCTTGACTTCAAAATCACCATGAATTTGTCCACTCCAAGCACCTGCTTGAGGATGTTCCAATCCAAAGCTATATGCTTCTGATAACCAATCAGGTGCAGGTAAGTTATCATCATCTAGAAATGCGATTAGCTTCCCTCTGGCTTCACGTACTGCTCGTAGTCGTGCAAAAGCCGCTCCCTGTTCGGTTTCTAAAAAATATCTTAAATTACAGCTTCCATTAAATATTTTTTGGTAATTCTGGATGATTTCAGATGTGTTATCAGAACTATTGTTATCTACAACAATAATTTCCCAGTTAAGTTGTTCTACTCCTGTCTGGCTTAATAGTTTATCTAAAATTTTAGGTAAGCGAGTTGCTCCATTATATGCAGGAATAGCTACACTAATGTCTAAACTTTCAACTGTTAATTCATTCATAATATTTAATACTTAATTTACTCTTTAAAATATCCATTTTTCCAAAGATAAAAAGGGCTAATAAAACTACTTAAAAAAAGTTCCATTTCGCAAGCAACTACCAAATCTTGCTTTAGCTTAAATCGATATTTGAGTAAATGTAAAATGATTTTACGCAAGTCATTTATCATATAAACTAAAAGAGCAACTGGTCTATATACATGTTTTATATTTACCATTCTAGTTACATATCGGCTAAGTCCAATACCTCGAAAAAATGGAATTAAATAGTCTTTTTGCAACCGGAAGCTTGGTATTTTATGAAAAACTTCCATTTCCGGGTTATACCAAATCTCCCATCCTGTTTTTTGGATATAAGACAACATTTCTAAGTCTTCACTGGTAAGCATATTGCCTTTAACTCTGCCAGTTAAAATAGACTTATCTGGTACACTTTTAACCCAAGCTTGTTTACGGACAACAAGTCCGGCAGATGGGGGTAATAATTTTTTACTTGCTTCATATAATAGCGGTAAATTACCTCGTTCTGTAATTGCCAAGAATGGAGCAATGCGCTGAAAGTTTTCTGGTGGTTCTATTTCCCAATCAGGATGAATCTGGCTCCCATAAGCTCCCGCCTTCGGATATTTTTCACCAAAAGCATAAGCTGCGGATACCCAATTTGATACTGGGTAATTGTCATCATCTAGAAAACCTATGAATTTACCTTTAGCTTCTGTAACTGCCCTTTTTCGAGCATAAGCTGCTCCTTGTAGTGCTTCAAAGCAATACTGCAAAGGATAAGGACACTGCCAATTTTGTTGATAGGCTTGAACAACTTTAGCTGTGTTATCAGTGCTGTTGTTGTCTACAACTATAATTTCCCAAGATAAATTTTCGGTGTGAAGTTGGTTTTTTAGCCGTTCTAGTAGTTCAGGCAAACGACTTTCACCGTTGTAAGTTGGGATAGCTACAGTAAAGTCAAGGTTTTCAGTCATTTGACAAAAGGAATATTTTGATTAGGACGCTTTTTATGTGTTCAGCCAATAGCTAATTTATCAGCGACTCTTAAATAAATCTATCAAACATTAAAACTGCACCTGATGTTTTAATTTTGCAATCAATGTGCCGTTTTATATACAGTATTATCACGTATTTTTAAAAAAAATTACTACATAAATTATTTAGTTGCATTGATTATCTTTTGCTGTGAGCATTGAGCCTAAGAGAGTTTTTACAATAACGCATCGCTTTACGCTACTAGGCGATGTAGAGTTTGCAGAACTTGGTACAGCTACCACTATTTTTAACCCAGGTGGCTCTGTACCTGCTGCTACTGTTCCAAAGTTGGGAGTTGGTAAAGTTGGTAAAGCCCCCATATAGTCAAAGGTAATTTTTGTTGGTGTACTTGAAGGAGGGTAGGATACAGGAGAATTAGTAGTAGAATTGGCAGCGTTTTCGCCACTGAGATTTGCACCTAGCAGTAATTTATCAGAGCTAACGCCTACATCCGCCCCTAAAGGTTTCCATGTAGGGCTTCCAGCACTTGTACTATAAACAGCAACCTCTATATTTTGGGTTGTAGTATTTTTCTGAAAACTTACACTGTAGCTAAGTTTTTTGTTTTTAGCTTCGCGCTGTGCTTCTTGAAGTGCAGCTAAAACGGCATTGTTAGCCTTATTTACCTTCTGTCGATTTACAAAGGCAACCCAACTAGGAGCTGCGATCGCAGATAAAATTCCTATTATTACCATCACCACGATTAATTCCAGCAAGGTAAAGCCAGCATCTTGTTGGGTGTTTCTAGAAGCATAGCGTAGTCTATTAATTAAAAATCGCTGTTTACTGGTTTCATTTCTACTGTTTAGATTAAATAACTTCAAACTTAACTTTTCCATAATTTGCTGCCATTAATTCCTTAAATTTTCAGCACTTATTTAGTAAATAAGTATCCGCGTCCTTGCACCCGTATACTTGCACTTGGAAAATAAGTTTTGTTGGTATCTATGTAATTAAAGTTATTGCTTTGTAAACGTGCAAGTGCATTGCCTCGTAAAAAGACCTGGGCTGTTGTGTTAACTCTATCGATACACGCATAGAAACCAGTCATTTTGCCTGTATTACGTGTATTAAAGCTAGCAGTATCTGGTGATACTTTCTGCCATGTGTTGTTATCAGTAGGACATGTTGCCGCAGGTGCTGGTGTTGTATCATCAGTTTTGGTTTGATCAATAAAGTCAACAAGCACTGTAGTATCGGCAGTATAATCTGGTGTGGCTTTTACCCAAGCATTCATCTTGTCTTTGAGAGTGCCTACTCCATCAAGTTTAAATAGAGTAAAACCTGGACTGGGACAATTACCACTAATATATTTGCCAGTATAGCCAGTACAATCAACACCAGTACTAGCTGGTACACCATCTTTAATTTGCCATCTCGCAATACGAGCAGCATTAGACCAAGTAGAACTAGAAGTAGCGTCTTTAATTAAATAGTAAGCAACCAATGAGTATACAAACGTATCATCTTTTTCGGTTCCTGTAATTGTAAGCGCTTGGTTAACTAATTCTCGCTTCCAAAAGACAAGAACAGGGACTCTATCTGTTGCGCTCGAATTAGGTAATTGATTTTTGATAGCTTCAATTCCGTCAGCATCATAAAGATAAATTGCCTGTTGTAAATCACGGGCAATATAATCTAGCGCAGTTTGAATTTCTTGCTCAGAATTTGCCTTTGCTTGCTCCTTCCGGTCGGTGTCCATAATGTTAACCATGAATCCTAGCAACGGAGTAATGATTAGGAATGCCATGATCATGGCAATCAACAATTCAATCATGGTAAAACCGTTAACTTGCTGAACTAGCCTAGAGCGTTTTAGCTGGCTTTTGAGTAAAAATTTTAGTGTACTCACCATATTGTGGTATTTTTTTTAGTGATAAATGCACAGTGAGCATCGCAATAATGTGAAACTGCCTAGTTTTTTACTGGCAAGTTTGATTTGTTGCAGTACCCAGTCGTCGGCACAAAGCCTGAAAAGTCGTGTTACTATTGCCAATATCAGTTGTCATTTCGATTAATGGTGCTTGGCGATCGCCTAATCCACCGGTGAAAGTTTTTTGTCTATTCTTAGTAGTATCTGTGCTGGCTTTAAGAGTTTGGCTAAAGTCAACATCTACCCGATAAATCCGAATTCCCAGACGATAGCCATCGTTTATCCCAGTACTTTGGACAATTCGACCAGCTTGAATGTAAAACAGATTGTTTGTATTACTTGAACAATCTGGATTACTAATAGTCCCATTCTTATTGAAACAATATAGACCAGTTGCCGATGTGGGAGCAGGCATATCTGTAATATTGTTAATTAAATAATCTTGTGGTCTACCTGTTATAGATGGTGTACCTGCTACATCTGAAACTCTTCTGGGTGCAGCCGCAGTTGGAGTTGCAAGTGTAACTACTGTACTTGGCACTGTAGTAATAGCTCCAGTTCTGATGCCATCAATGAATGCTTTTGTTGCTTGAGTTGCAAGTTCCACACGCCGAGACTGGACGCGGGTTGCTGTTGAGATGACGATCACAGGTGCGATCGCTGCTAATAAAATAGCAACCACAACTATTGCTACCAATGACTCAATAATCGTAAAACCAGACTCATCAGCAGGGATGATTTGTTGCTGTAATTTGTGCTTAATCATTAACTTATCACCAGCTTCTGATACCAATTTGCATTCAAAAACGTAATTGAAAAATCTTACTCCCCTAAAGTGAAAGTTACAGTTTAGGAGAGTAGTATGAAACTTTAAGATGGGCAGTTACTAGGACGTTGATCGGAATCTATTGCAGGAGTATATACAGGAGGAGTACTAGTATCGGGTTTTTTCGCACACAACAAACTTTGCACCCATGCATCATCTCGACCAACTTCCCGGAAGTACTCATCTGGCAAATCATCTGGTATGGTTGCCAGTTTTTGGGCTAATAAGTCAGGCGACTGAGATAGCAGTGCTACATCATAACCCCATTGCCGTGTAGGAGCCAGATAGAAAGGAGTTCTGCTGTCATTACCTTGAATCTTATATTTAAAATCATCAGATTGAGTTGATATGGATGTGCTGAATGATGCAGTCGCATAAGCACTTCGTTTAGTTTGGACGAAAGTGCCACTAATCCTAGCTTTAATAGCATCGGTTGTTTGTGTACCAGTTGGGTTCCAGTTCTCTAAAAAGCGCACAAAGTTGTGTAAACCACCGTTATCTTCTGTAGGACGCGCTGGGGTATCTCCAGCCACAGCAATTAAATTAAAGGTAGTTTCAGTAGCTGTTTGCAACCAATTATTGTGGGTTCCAGAGACAATCTTATTATTGTTATCTGGGTCTTGAGGGGTAGCAAAGGGTTGGTTAATTTGTAGAACTGGTTGAAAGCCAGTAACAACACTACCAACTATAACTGGCTTCAGCCAGGGCATGAACACATCTTTTTGTGGCGGCGAGAGCAATGAGGGCGATAATAGTGTTGTCCCCGCACTGGAATTTGTTGACCCTAGAGGAAATTCTTGTACATTACGAGATGTATCAACCCCTAAGATTTTAAGAGGAGTAACTAATTGATGAGTAATGGTATCACGTACAAAAGCAATTCTCCGAGGAGGATTTCCACTAAAGCATGGCAGATCGCCATCCTTTGGATCGTTAAAAATGTATCCTGTTTTTAATCGACTATTGTCAGGGTTTCCATTTTTACCAATAATGTTACCGTCCCATGTATTATTTCCACCTCCGTTTCCACACGATGTTGTAACAATCCATTGTGTAGGATCACTACAGGCTGCTGGATCTGTTGCAGTACAAACTTCGGTCAAATACGTTCCTGGTGGTATTTGTAGCGCAATTGGTGTCACAAAGTTGTTGAGGTAGGAAGTACCTTGGAACCCTGTTGTAGTTGAGTCACTAGCAACATCTAAAACAAGGTCTTTGGGTATTTTCGTAGTGGTGTCACGCCATTGAGCTACGGGGACAAAGCTATTGTATTGTGAGAAACCAGATGGTATTGGGAATGGAGCATTATAGCTATTACTCCAGTCATAATCTCCCTCATCGCGGTAGCCCAATCTAAAGTTATTAGAAAGTAAAGTAACAGCATCTGCCAACATAGATGCAGGACGCCATTCATCCCCAGTTGTACAGTTTGGTAGCCTTGTATCATTTGGACGACAAGCGAAATTCGGATTGCGCTGTGCTTTGGCACGAGTATAGAAATTGCTCCAATCATCTGCCAATGCCGTTGTGAACTCTTCTTGGGTGTGAAGATTAAAGTTCCCCTTAACATAAACAGGCAAATTGGTAGCTAAAATCAACCCTTTCTCTACGTCTCGATAGTCATTACTTGTGCCGCGACCGATTTTTGAACCGTTAATGAGCATAATGGCATTAGGACGGCGCGTTGGGTCAAGCGTATAATCCACTGGGCTTTCAAGTTTTCGCGCCTCTGAATCTGTCTTTGTTGAACTCAAATCTAGCAGTCCATCATCGCGTGTAGCATAGATAATGCCGCTATTTGGCAGTAAGTATTCTTGCGCTGGAGTTGCTGCACCATACGTAGTAGTGCGAAGCGAGTTGATGTCTAATACTGTGGCGCGAATTTCTAGAGGTTGTCTGTCTTTTATTGGAAGATCGTAATCAGTACTTATAGTGGTTGTTTGATTTGCCTTAACCTGTCTTGCATCTAAAAAGGCAGTTTCTCGAATTGCACCGTGAGGAATAGGAGGTGTAGTAGTTACTGGAGAAATACTGCCGTCTAAAATTTGTAGGGCGCAAATTGCAGCATGAATTGTAGATTGTTCCGAAAGAGTACGATTTGCTGCTGTTTTTGCTAAAGCTTGTGCCAGCAGTCCATCATCTATAGAACGTCCAGCTAAATAATTTGCATTAGCTGTATCAGTTATTGGAAGTTTTAAATCTCCTTTTGGATATTTTAATTGAGATTGATAAGTCAGTAAGGCCTGATAATCACTGACTGCCTTCGTTGGAGGCCCATAAACTATGCCGTTGTTAGATAGACCATTAGTATTTGAACTATTAGCATCTGAAGCCCAAGCTGGAAGTCCTGTTTGATTTTTAGCAGTAGTGCTATTAGTAGGGACGTAAAAGCTGCTTACACAAGCTATCGGCTGTGGACTTTGCTGGTTGTAACTACTAGCTTTGTAGTGATAAACAGCCGTAGCTCGCATCCGCAGATATGGTGTCTTAGTTGGATCGGCAATTTCGGGCCATTTATACTGTATTGAAGAGTAATTAGTTGCGCCTACAGCAGAGTAATCATACATCCAATATGGCTTAATAATCTTTTGTGTGGGTGCTGGAGACTGAGGCACTGGCATCAGATCAGACCAAATTTCTTTGGCAACTGAAGTGAAAGTAGTACTTGCAGCTGTGTAACCATTAGGCAAATAAATCCCAGCACCAGTTACCACTCGTAAACCACCAACAGGGTCTTGTATGCTAGTCGGCACTTGAGCTGCTGCTAGTTCCCAATCTTTATCTCGGTCTGTAGAGCCTAAATCAGCTAGTATTTGTACGCGAGAGCGGCGAGTGCGAGGTATGGAAGGTGTGGTTGGTAGATCCCAGTTAATATCACTAATATTTTGGGTATCTTGGGGATTTGGGCCGACAAATAGGCTTTGATTGCTGTCCCACCACATTTGAGGTAGATTGTTACCAATTACAACTCTGTCACCTAAGGATCGTTCTGTTCCGTTATAGTCTTTTTGTAGTTTAGTAGGTTCTGTTGCAGCAGGGGTCAGTTTGCCACTGCTTATACTTAGTGTCAAACTAGTGTAACCAGTACCCGTTTTACCATCGGTCGGATCGGTAGGATACATCCAAGCATTTACAGGGCGTAGGGTATCGCCACTGCCTTGAAGCGGAGTAGTTATGGCGTATGTGCCTAATGCAACTAATTCACTGCTTCCAGCAGCAACTTCTTTGTAAGGTACGCGACGGGTGCGCTTTTTAAAGTATATCTGTAGTTGTTGTTTGCGTAGTGCGTCGTTTTCTGCTGTGGTATAACTTGCTAAACCAAGCTTATCCTTTTGTTGTTGAATACCTTTGGTAACTTCTGTAGGATCAGGATCTGTGGTAGCTATTTGGGCGCTAACTAGGCGAGTGATGCGCTGTGTGTAGGCAAGACTGTTATAAGCCATCAAATTCGCTTCGTTTGATACTGGAGTAGTTGATTTTGCAAAATCGACTACAACAGGATCAGTAGCTTCTCCTTTTCTAAATAAATCCACTTGGGTGATCTTGGATGAGTCACTTGTATCTGTGGAGCCACCAGCACCCAAATTTCCACCAATTACTATTTTGGCATTGTCATCATCATAGAAGCACGAGTCCTTACTGCTAACTTGATATAGCCTGACATTATTTCCGTCTGAACCAGTGAGCAAATTACTATTGGTAAAAATTCGTCCATTTAATCTGAAGATGGGGCCTGGGCTAATATCTATATCATCTTCATAAAGAACAGCATTATTAACTACAGGAATTTGGACACGCTCTTGTTGATACTCTAAAGCAGAAAAGCTTTTGTTACCTTTGTAAAGTTCGTACTTAGTATTAGAAGCTGGTGTAGTAGTAATAGGAACAGTTGCTGTATAGACAAAAAAGGCTTTTTTCAACTTATTACCCACCTTAAACCAGCCAGTATTACCTACTAAGCTAGCGCTTGTGCCTAGTGTATCTCCACAATCTCCACTGACATTACCAGCAGTCATTGGTAGAGTTCTTGCCTCTAGAGAATTTCTCGCATGAGTATATGCACCACTACTTGTCGGAGGATTTGTAAAGTAAATTCCATAAAGAGTATAGCTATCAAACTTGCCATTATTGTCGGTATCGACAGGGTACGACCATGCAGTTTTAAGTTCGGTTCGTTCACCTGTATATTGTGAATTTTTAGTTAGCTTCAGTTGAGTTTCATCGCCAAAGGTATATTCGTTGAGATTGGTTACCAGAGTATCGTATAGGGCGTTATCTGTTGGTGTAGCTCGTGGCAAACGTCCATCTTGAAATAGCTTATTTATTTTAGCTCTAGCTCGATCAATTGCCGGAGTTGCAGCATTGAGTGCAGCCTCATTTACTCGAACATTACTAGCATTTTTGGAACGCTCAAAAGAGCGAAATAAAATTGCAGTTGTTAATAGGACAACAACTAAAGATACCATCGCTACCGTTGGCAATACAAACCCAGCATTTCCCGCTCCACGTCTTCTATTTGTGGTAAAAAGGGTTCTTAGTAACCAAACTATTTGCTTTTTTATTGTAGATAAAAACTGGCTAATAAGTTTTTTAAAACAAAGTATTCCTACCTTGATAAGTTTGCGTCTTATAGACATATAAGCTTCCCTGTCAAATGTTTTTTACAGATTTGAAGATATTGATTTTATAGGTGAATCAGCCTATTTTGTAGATTTTAATTAAATGTGAGACTTTTGATTTTTATGAAAATTAGCCTTTTCAAACATTGTTAAAAATGCAGTAGTAAATTAACAGATGTGATTTATTAAATTTATATCATGGGTTCATTTGTTGGTTAATACCGAAAAATACTGAATTTTTAAAAATCTTTTAATTTATCTTTATATAAAATACTTATGTAACAGAAAGACCTGCATTACTAGACTACTTCAGCTCTCTTTAATAGAGTAATATTATGATTTAAACTAACTTTGTAGAAATCTATTTCATCCAAAGCTAGCTTTATGAAGATGTTGCCAGCATACTAAAGTTATAGTACCCACCTGTTAAAGTAAAAACATCAGTTCTAGGCAAAATAATATAAAAAATTTTAAAATCTCTCTCTAGTGGGGAGACGGCAGAAGAAATATTCTTAATCTCAAGCAAATACGCAGTAATTAAGTTTAATAGTCAATAGCTGAATTACACTGTCGTTTGTACAGATCATCTATTAGAATATTGATTTTACAACATAGAATTTGGCTTGAAAAAAATTTCATACGGTACGAGAAATCGCCGTAGGAAACCAGGCTTTAGTACAGCAGAAGTTTCAGTATCAATAGGTAGGCACTGGGAGCGGTAGGCTTCAAGCGCCTCTATCTTCTTACTTTGAACAGAATGGATAGATATACGGTGAGCAGATGCTAATTCACCTAGTTTTAAGTCACGGAAGAGTAAAGATTTCCAGAGAATCCAAATAGGGTACTGTAAAACGTCAACCTCAATTTCAGAGTATTGAATTGCCGCTAGCAGTAATTCGTAAGTTACTTCGTGGTCTTTAATACGGTCTTGGCGGTGAGTCACATAAACCTCCCCAGGCTGGAAGGATTTTAAGAGTTGAGCAAGTTGTTCAATTGTTTGTTGGCGCTTGCTTGCATCTAGATATTGAAGCTGACTATCTGGTTTGTCAAGAAAATAAATTTGGCTCTTGTCTATGCCTAAGATGCTTAAAGCACAAAGCGCTTCCTGCTTACGAATTGGAACTATTTCACCAGATTGAAACTTGGGATGTTTGCCATGACTTGCTGCTCCATCTGTGACAAAAACAATCTGGACTGGCACATTCTGTTCCCGCTTGAGTCTAATTAAACCACCACACCCCAAAACTTCATCATCCTGGTGCGGTGCAATTATCATCGCAGATTTCTGATTAACTTTCATTGGCTTACTACCAATATGCAATAGCCAAAGAAACTGCACGCTACTTAGAAATTCTGGCAATTTATAATTGTATAGTCGCCAAATTTTGTTTTGTACTCGATGAAGAAAGTGTTTGACGTTCAGCATTTTTTTCAGTCCTATAGCTCATCTCTGAATATCGGTTTCATCATCTCTACAATTTTGACTGGTGAGTTATATTTTATTCGGATTTATCTACCCAGAAAGGGAAACTATCGTTGTAGATTTTTATATATGGCGGCTATTTCTGCCGCCTGCATACTTACTGTACGAACAGGTTTAATACCTTGGCGTAATTTATTAAGTAAATTAGTATCTGTTGCTAATCGCTCGAAAGCTTGAGTCCAAGCCTTAGTATCGTTAGCAGTCACTAACCAACCATCAATGCCATGTCTAACAAGTTCAGCAATACCCCCCAAGTTAGAGCCGATGACAGGTACAGATAGAGAGTGGGCTTCTAATACAACCAAAGGCCCAGTTTCTAGACATTGGGAAGGTACAGCCAGTAAGTCATAGTTAGCTAAAGTTTGAGGGAGTTCAACTCTAGTTAGTTGTTTATTCACACGAATCCGAGGATCGTTTGCTATCAAATTAAAGATTTTTTGGCGATATCGTTCATCCTGTGTTATTCCATAAATGGCCAACTCAATCTTGATAAAAGGGGGTAAATCTTTAACTGCCTGTACTAAAATCTCGATACCTTTATATATATCCCAGCGTCCTAAAAAGATTACTTTTAAAGGGTCTGATTCCTGTTTTGTCTGTGGTAATTTTTTTTGTTCAGTATAAGAAATTCCATGTCGAGAGAGAATGAGTTTTTCTTCAGGTATGCCGTTGATGAGTAGAGCTTTATAAAGCCAATCACACACTGTCACAATGCGGTCGGCATATTTTGCCATTTTGAGCAAACTTTTTTGGCGTGCAGCAACATAGCTAGGCACGACAAAAGGACGTACAAATCTTCCCAGATTGCCATCGTCTACTGAGGCTGGAAGATATGCACTGACAGGCATTGGTACGCGACCGAGGATAGCTTGGGGCAAATGGCTCAAACTCTTGACCATTTCAGCAGGTAACTTTTTGCTCAAAGTATCAGCACACTGAGAACAGCGCACCACATCAATTTTGCCATCGCAAACTTTCTGTCCATTGAACATCAAAGTAATTCGCTGGCAAACGGGTAGAGCATAGTGTACTGTCAACACTGTTGCCATGCCTAATTCTTTAGCTAATCGCAAATGAGGTAAGCCACAAGATACTTCCCAATGGTGCTGATGATATATGTCTGCTTTTTGGTTGGTTAACCAATTAGCGAAATATTCAAATTTCCCATGCGGGAATTGTCCATGATTCGGTTCTGTTTTGGGCGTAGGAAATACAGGATATCGATAAACTTCTACGCCGTTATATTTATAAGTCTCTTCTTTTTGGGAACCGTTACTAGCTGCTGCTATCTGGATGTCAATTTCATGTGTAGGTTCCGCCAGTGCTAAGAGCGATGCCTGCGGCTGTAAACTACGCAATTCTGGCAGTAAATCGTTGAGGTTTACTTGAATACCACCACATTTATCTGGAAAATAGCGAGCAAGAGCTTGAATTACTTTCATTGGGAGGAATCTCCAAGACAGGAAATCTGCTTTTGCTATTTTATTCGCTGTATTGTAAATTACCCAGTAATATCTGTACTCCAATACAAACTAGATCGCC
Organism: Nostoc sp. ChiVER01; assembly: GCF_034531155.1. NCBI lineage: Bacteria > Bacillati > Cyanobacteriota > Cyanophyceae > Nostocales > Nostocaceae > Nostoc > Nostoc sp. ChiVER01. Next base: position 386,054 of record NZ_JAVRBS010000002.1, read on the forward strand.
CATTCTTACCTGACGAATCAGAAAAATAGGACGATCTAGTTTTATCAAAGAAAGGTAGAGGGTAGAAGGCAGAAGGAATACTGCCCGGTTGTTGAGCGTAGTCGAAACACTGCCTCCAGCATAGCTGCCTTCTTCAATTAAATCTTATTGACGGTGGATTAAGTTTTACGATTCTGGTGCTGACTCAACCAGCTTGACGGTAGTTTGTGGCACTGATATTTTTACCAGCACTTTTTTGCTAAAAGATAGACCGTTTTCGTTTTTATCAATGATAATCGTGTCTCCAGAGATAAAAGTATTCTCCAATAATTTGGTAGCGAGGGGGTTTTCTACTTCTCGCTGAATTGCCCGTTTGAGTGGACGAGCGCCATAAACTGGGTCGTAGCCTGCTTCTACAAGGTAATCACAGGCTGCTTGGGATATTTCAAAGAAGATTTTTTGCTCGCGCAGGAGATTTTCGACCCGTTTGAGTTGAATACGGATGATTTGCCGCATTTCCGTGCGATTTAAGGTATGGAAGAGAATAATGTCATCGACGCGGTTGAGAAATTCAGGGCGGAAATGCGATCGCAAAGCATCCATTACCCGCTTCCGCATCGTTTCATACTTGGAATCATCACCAGATATATCCAAGATATGTTCGCTACCAATGTTACTGGTCATGACAATAACGCTGTTACGAAAATCTACCGTTCTTCCCTGAGAGTCAGTAATTCTTCCATCATCTAACACTTGCAATAAAATATTGAACACATCGGGGTGCGCCTTTTCGACTTCATCCAATAGCACCACTGAGTAAGGACGGCGGCGAACCGCTTCGGAAAGCTGGCCGCCTTCTTCATAGCCTACGTATCCTGGAGGCGCTCCCACTAACCGAGAAACTGAGTGTTTTTCCATATACTCAGACATATCTAAGCGTACCAAAGCATCATCAGAATCGAAGAGAAACTGAGCTAAAGCACGGGCGAGTTCAGTTTTACCAACGCCTGTAGGGCCCATGAACAAAAATGAACCAATGGGACGAGAGGGATCTTTCATCCCTGCACGAGCGCGGCGAATTGCGGCGGCTACCGCTTCTACAGCCTCTTCTTGCCCAATGACTCGTTGATGTAAATGACTTTCTAGTTGGAGCAACTTTTGCCGTTCTGATTCCAATAGGCGATTTACGGGAATTCCTGTCCATTTGGCGACGATTTCGGCAATATCGGCTTCGGTGACTTGTTCTCGCAGTAAGGTGGAACCTTGGTTCTGAATTTCTAAAAGGCTAGCTTCTTTGGCTTCGCGCTCGTGCTGCACTCCCTCCAATTTGCCATACTTCAGTTGGGCAGCTTTATTTAGGTCATAAGCGCGTTCCGCCTGTTCAATTTGCACTCGCAGCGCATCTTCTTCTTTCTTTAAGGCGCTTATCGCCTCCAATATCTGCTTTTCACCTTGCCATTGCTCATTAAATATTTGCTGCTTTTGGGTTAAATCAGCAATTTCTTGCTCAATGCGCTGCAAACGTTCTTTAGTTTGGGGAATACCTTTTTCTTCGCCAGCTAATGAGAGCTTTTCCATTTCTAACTGCATGAGGCGGCGATCAATGGTTTCCAATTCTGCTGGTTTGGAGGTAATTTCCATTTTCAACTGTGCTGCTGCTTCATCCACCAAATCAATGGCTTTATCTGGTAGGAAGCGATCGCTAATATAACGCGCTGACAGTGTTGCTGCTGCTACCAACGCCGAATCAGAAATTTTGACGTTGTGATGTACTTCATAGCGTTCTTTCAATCCCCGCAGAATGGAAATAGTATTTTCCACACTTGGCTGATCGACAAATACTTGCTGAAAGCGGCGTTCTAGGGCAGCGTCTTTCTCAATATGTTTGCGGAATTCGTCGAGGGTAGTAGCACCAATACAACGCAGTTCTCCCCTTGCCAGCATTGGTTTGAGCAGATTTCCGGCATCCATTGCCCCTTGTTGATTGGAACCTGTGCCGACTACGGTATGTAATTCGTCAATAAACAGGACAATTTGACCATTAGATTCCGTAACTTCCCGGAGAACAGATTTTAGACGGTCTTCAAATTCACCCCTGTATTTTGCCCCAGCAATCAAACTACCCATATCTAAAGAGATGAGCTGGCGGTTTTTTAAAGATTCGGGAACGTCACCGTTTACCATTCGCTGCGCTAAAGCTTCGGCGATCGCAGTTTTTCCTACCCCAGGTTCACCAATCAATACAGGGTTATTTTTGCTACGACGAGATAATACTTGAATTACCCGCCGAATTTCGTCATCGCGCCCAATCACCGGGTCGAGTTTTCCAGATTTTGCCTGTTCTGTCAAATCTCGACCAAATTTTTGTAAGGCTTCATAACGCGATTCTGGGCTTTGATCTGTTACCTTTTGGCTACCGCGAATGGTTTTGATAGCAGCCTCTAGTTTAGCTGCATCTGCACCAAAGCCTTTGAGTATCTTTCTGCCAACGCGATCGTCTTCAGCAAAGGCCAAAAGTATGTGTTCTACGGAAATGTAGGAATCTTTCATCCTGGCTCTAGCTTCCTCGGCTCGGTCTAGTAAAATATCTAAATTGCGGCTGAGGTAAAGCTGATCGCTTTTACCAACTTTAGGCTGACGTTGGGTAAAGGCTTCTAGCTGCTGTTGCAAGCGGATTGGATCGACCTCAGATCGAGCCAGGATACGTATGGCTAGACTAGTGGGTTCTTCTAACAGGGCGATAATTAAATGTTCAACATCTAGTTGCTGTTGTTGATAAGCACGAACTATATCCTGAGATTTAACAATTCCTTCCCAGGCTTTATCAGTAAATTTATTTGGATCTGTAGGTTGCATCTTTAAAATTTCGGAATTTTGATTTTTAGTTTAGGGATTGGTAGTGGGATTGGGACTGGGTATTAGAATACTCTTCCCTAGTCCCTAATTATCCAAACATTCTTAGCGGATGTCCGCGTGTATCTCCAGTGGCAATTTTGGATTGGTAATTGGCGATCGTTATAATCGATTACCCATATTTCTAATTTAAAACGAAAACACTGTTCTGAACGGACTTTACCAAATGGTAATATTGGAACAATAGCTATTAGTGTTGCTCATTAACGACAGTATGCGGGTAATACTAATAGGATTTACGCAGACAAGATACCCCAACCCGCCTAAAATAGTGAGGCAAAAAGCCAAAAGTCTTACGCCTCTGGCTTTACCTGCATAAAATGACAGTGTGTAACAAGAATTAATCTCCCCAGATATAGCTCAACTTTTTAAGACATCGGTGTAGATTTTCCTACAGCTTTATTGGCTTTGATAGGGTTTTACTGGGTGGCTTAATTTGCTCCTTTTTAAGGCTTATCATTACCAGCATCAAAGAAATCTTCCGCTTCGTTATTAACTCGCCTGGGAATTTGTTCCCAGGCGAATAGCTAAAGTCCTCTCAAGAGGACTAAATATAAGATTTTAAGCGATGTCGATGGTTAAGCTCTTTGGGTTAGCAAGAAAGGCAGAGGGCAGGAGGCAGAAGGCAGAAGGGAATTCTGATAGCGTAGCGGTAGCGAGTCATCGAGCGTCTTCCTGCCCTCTGCCACGACCGAAGTCCGTAAAGGTTGAGAGCAACAATCCAAAATCTCTGCCACAGGTGTCTTGCAATCAGTGTAGGTCTATTCGCGGAGCGTCTCCCCTTGGGAGAAGCCTACACTACAAGAGCAAACCCTCTGCCCTCTGTCCTCTGCCTTCTTCACGGAAAATTTCAGTCCACTTAAGTGGACTTCAGCTATGAGCCGCAGAACTCAAGTTCCGGGCGCGATGTCGGTCAATGCGACATCTTAACTGTTACAAAAATGTGGGTAATAGCAAGCCTTTTTAAGGAGGATCAAGCCTGAACTCAAGCGTATTGGCTTATATTCTTAATTATAAGAATTATTGACTCACAAGTTGCTCTTGGGATTCCTGTTTGACTGCTGACCCTTGATTTGTAAGTTGAATCAGTTCAATTTTATACCCATCTGGATCTTCCACAAAAGCAATTACTGTCGAACCATGTTTCATCGGCCCTGGTTCGCGCACGACTTTACCACCCTGATTACGGATTTCCTCACACGTAGCGTAAATATCATCAACACCAAGGGCGATGTGACCGTAAGCATTACCCAATTCGTACTTTTCTACTCCCCAGTTGTAGGTTAGTTCTATCACCGAGTTGTCGCTTTCGTCACCATAGCCAACAAAAGCCAGGGTAAATTCTCCGCCTGGATAATCTTTTCGGCGTAGTAATTTCATACCTAGAAGTTCACAGTAAAACTTTAAGGATTCTTCAAGGTTGCCCACCCGTACCATGGTATGTAGTAATCGCATATTGACCTTTTCTCTGTAATTGATTTAGTGTTATTCTCTGCCAATATTTTACCTAGCTCAAAGTCTGAAGGTAGAAATGCAAGCAAAGAAAAAGACAGGATAAACATTCTCTTACCCATTTTTGGCGTTGATCCCTATCCATATAATGGAAATCTTCTTTAATCTCAGCCAATAAAGTCTCTTAACAGCATAAGCTAGCGATTGGGTTAGGCAGTTGGACTGTATGCGTAACACACTCGAATAAAGGATAAAGTACAGATGAGTAAATTTCTAGATACTGCAATTGTTGCGATCGCAGCCCGTGAAATTCTTGATTCACGCGGTAGACCGACAATTGAAGCCGAAGTGCATTTAGCCAACGGTGTTGTCGGACTGGCACAAGTTCCCAGTGGCGCTTCTACTGGCACTTTTGAGGCTCACGAACTGCGTGATGGCGATAAAAGCCGTTATGGGGGCAAAGGCGTACTCAAGGCGGTAAAAAACGTCAGAGAAGCACTTGCGCCAAAATTATTAGGCTTGGATGCCCTCAACCAAGAATTGCTAGATCGGACAATGATCGCTTTAGATGGTTCTGCTAACAAATCCAATTTGGGGGCGAATGCGATTTTGGGGGTTTCCCTAGCAGCAGCTAAAGCTAGTGCTGAGTCTTTAGAAATTCCTCTATACCGTTATTTGGGTGGCCCTTTAGCGAATTTACTACCAGTGCCGTTAATGAACGTAATTAACGGTGGCGCACACGCATCAAATAACGTGGATTTCCAAGAGTTTATGATTGTCCCAATTGGCGCAACTTCCTTTCGGGAAGCGTTGCGCTGGGGTGCAGAAGTGTTTGCCACCCTTAGTCAGGTGTTAGATGAGAAAGGGTTGCTGACTGGTGTAGGTGATGAAGGCGGTTTTGCCCCTAACCTAGAGTCTAATCAGGTGGCTTTGGAATTGCTGGTTGCTGCCATTAAGAAAGCTGGTTATAAGCCAGGGGAAGAAGTAGCTTTGGCTTTGGATGTGGCGGCTAGTGAGTTTTACAAGAATGGTCAGTATGTTTACGATGGTAAACCTCACGCCCCGGCTGAGTTTATTGATTATTTAGGACAACTCGTTGACCAATACCCAATTGTGTCAATTGAGGATGGCTTGCATGAAGAAGATTGGCAAAGTTGGCAATTGCTCACCCAGAAGTTAGGTTCGCAGGTGCAATTGGTAGGGGATGACTTGTTTGTAACTAACGCTACTCGCTTGCAAAGAGGCATCCAGGAAAAAGCCGCTAATGCCATTTTGATTAAACTCAATCAAATTGGTTCTCTCACCGAAACCTTAGAAACAATTGATTTGGCAACTCGCAACAGTATCCGTTCAGTAATTAGCCATCGTTCTGGTGAAACAGAAGACACAACGATCGCTGATTTAGCCGTAGCAACCCGTGCCGGTCAAATTAAGACAGGTTCTTTATGTCGCAGCGAACGCGTAGCAAAATATAATCGCTTGCTGCGAATTGAAGATGAACTAGGCGATCGCGCCGTTTATGCTGGTGCTGTGGGGTTAGGGCCGAAGTAAGGACTAGGGACTAGGGACTAGGGACTAGGGACTGGGGACTAGGGACTGGGGCAAGAATTTTTCCCAATACCCAATCCCCAATCCCCAATCAAGGATAAAACCCCAACTTGGGCAACCCCAAAGTTTCATCCCAGCCCATCATTAGGTTTAAACACTGAATTGCTTGGCCCGCCTGTCCTTTAACTAGATTGTCAATTGCTGACATGACAATAACGCGACCTGTGCGCGGGTCAACTTCTACACCGATATAACAAAGATTGCTGCCGTTAGCCCATTTGGTTTGGGGATAAACGCCGCTACCGCAGATTTTCACCCAAGGAGAGTTGCGGTAGAAGGCTGAGAAAATTGTAATTAAATCATCTCGCACTAAACCGGGATCGCGCATTGTGGCATATACCGTTGCCAAAATACCGCGCACCATTGGGATAAGGTGGGGTGTAAATTGGATCATCAGTTCGTGACCAGCTAAGTCACTGCAAATTTGCTCAATTTCTGGGGTATGACGGTGACGGCCAATATTGTAAGCTGCTATGGAGTTGTCTGCTTCAGCTAGTAATAAATTGGTTTGAGGTTGCCGTCCACTGCTAGATGTACCAGACTTGGCATCAATAATAGCTGTTTCTGGCACGATTAAACCTTGCTTTAAAAGTGGCGAAAGTGCAAGGAGGCTAGCGGTGGGATAGGAACCAGGACAGCCAATGAGTTGAGCTTCGGCAATGCGATCGCGATAAAGTTCTGGTAATCCATAAACTGCTGTAGCTGCAATTGTGCGATCGCTTCTCTCAATGCCATACCAATTTGTATAAGTTGTCAAATTTCTAAACCGATAGTCCGCACTCAAATCTAGTACTTTACATGCTTTTTCCAACAATTTGGGCGCGATTTGGTAAGCTAGACCATTTGGTAAAGACAGGAAAACTACTTCACAGCGATGAGCAATTATTTCTGGTTCTACTGCTTCTATTCGCAGCGTAGTTGCATGAGCCAGATGCGGGTAGAGATCCCCAAAGGATTTCCCAATACTGCTTTCATCGCCTAAATAAACCAATTCGACTTCTGGATGATCCATCAGTAGTCGTACTAACTGTACTCCGCCATAGCCCGACGCGCCAACAATCCCAACGGGTACGCGTCTAAATTTGCCCATGATCTGAAATCCTTATCCCATGAATGGTGAATTCGTTATCAGCTATCAACAATATCAGCGACTAGATGCACAGCGTACAAAACAGCTCAAACCCCTCTACTTTTTTCAGATGCCGGGAAGTAGTAACGCGGCAAAATTGTCAAATATTGTATTTGTCTCTCTTGTCTCCCTTGTCATGTTCATCCTTGATTGTCGTTGCTTTATAAACCCCGATTTTAGGGGCAGAGATTTTTGCTAGCTTATCAAATCATTGCTAGTCTACTCCTCTGCCTTATAAAGGAGCTACAATCTAAAAGAAGAAATTGTTAAAAAAATTTACGTTGGTAGCTGGAAATCTTTCTGTGTCACAGCCTAATACTAACCAAGCTTTTAAATTTGATTCGATTGATGCCGCCTTAGCAGACCTAAAAGCTGGTCGCGTCATTGTAGTGGTAGATGATGAAAATAGAGAAAATGAAGGCGACTTAATTTGTGCCGCCCAATTTGCCACACCCGACATGATTAATTTTATGGCGGTGGAAGCTAGAGGGCTGATTTGTTTAGCGATGACAGGCGATCGCTTAGACGAGCTAGACTTACCCTTGATGGTAAGCAACATTACAGATACTAACCAAACTGCCTTCACTGTTAGCATTGATGCTGGCCCAGAATTGGGTGTAACCACAGGCATTTCAGCAGAAGACCGCGCCCGCACTATCCAGGTTACTCTCAACCCAGCGACAAAACCAACCGATTTACGTCGTCCTGGTCACATTTTCCCGATTCGGGCTAAAGCTGGAGGCGTACTCAAACGCGCAGGACATACAGAAGCGGCTGTGGACTTAGCTCGACTAGCAGGACTTTACCCAGCAGGAGTAATTTGTGAAATTCAAAACTCCGATGGTTCAATGGCGCGGTTGCAGCAGTTAGTCGAATATGCAGAACGCCACAATTTAAAAATCATTAGTATTGCTGATTTAATCAGTTATCGCCTACAGCACGATCGCTTAGTGTATCGAGAGGTTGTTACCAAACTGCCTAGTGAATTTGGTCAGTTTGAAATTTACGCCTATCGCCACACCCTGGATAATACAGAACACGTTGCAATTGTCAAGGGCGATCCAGCTAACTTCAAGGATGAGCCAGTAATGGTGCGGATGCACTCAGAATGCTTAACTGGTGACGCTTTGGGTTCTTTGCGCTGCGATTGCCGGATGCAGTTAAACGCTGCACTAAAAATGATTGAGTCTGCGGGTCAAGGTGTAGTTGTATACCTGCGTCAAGAAGGACGGGGAATCGGCTTGATTAATAAGCTGAAAGCCTACTCATTACAGGATATGGGACTGGATACAGTCGAGGCAAATGAGCGTTTAGGATTTCCGGCTGACTTGCGAGATTACGGCATGGGGGCACAAATGCTCATGGATTTGGGCATCAAAAAGATACGTTTGATTACAAATAATCCCCGTAAAATTGCTGGAGTTAAGGGCTATGGAATGGAAGTAGTTGATCGCGTTCCATTGTTAATTGAGGCCAATGACTACAATTCCTATTACCTGGCGACAAAGGCGAAAAAATTGGGTCACATGCTGTTACAGACTTATTTGGTAACAGTAGCAATTCATTGGCAAGATGACCCGGAAGCTGTGACAGAACGTTATGAACGCTTAGAAAAACTGCGACACTTAGCGAAAAGTAATGATTTATTGTTGCAGGAAGAAGCGCGTCCTTTAGCGATCGCTATATTTGACGAGCCATCTTTGACAGTACACTTGGGTTTTGATCAGCCAAAAGTCGCTAGCTGTGATTGGTATCAACAAAGTGGTCATCCTTATATACAGGCTATCTTCCAAATTCTAGACAACTTAGCAACCTTGCCTTACATCCAAAAACTAGAATTTTTGATATCTTCTGGTTGCGATCCCTTGAGTAATTTACAAGTCCAACTAGATAGACAGACATTTTCAGATGGTACACTGCCTTCATCGATTAGCGATCGCCTGGAGACGCAGCAAATTTATAGCTTTAGCAAATAAATAGCTTGGTTGAATAAATTTTGTTGGGTGTGTTATCGCAAAAGCGTAACGCACCATTTTTTATCTACTCACTCTATATATTGGTCTGACCTGACGATAAGTATTAAGTAAGTTGAGAAACTTATTACCATCAAAATTTATCGGGTCAACTTTTTTACCAGAACGATCTACTAGATGGTGCGTAGTGATGCGATCGTCTAGGACTTGACTTTGAGCAATTAACCAAGCAAGAGAATGATATTGAGCCTCCGTATAGCCGCTATGGGTTTGTTGGCTGCTAGCGTCATAACTATCTGGCGGTGTTTCTAAAGAAACGTGATAAGCAAAATTATTCACAGACGCAGGCAAAGTCGGATTAGTCTGTACAGTTTCCACTCCCTGTGGAGTCTCAAATACTGAGTTAGCTGCACCAAAAGCCCGCTTTTCTGGCGGTACTAGATAAACCACCGTTCCGTCTAACTTGATTAAAGCGTGGTAACTTGCTTGCACACTTTCATCGCTATGGGCTACTTGAAAGAAATTAATGGCGCTAGAAGCAGAATAACCAGTTTCATGGAGGACGATAATTGGTTGGTTGTTGAGAGGAACGCCGTTAACATCTTGGGCATACCGTTCTCCATAGTTACTTGGATCAACCGAAGCAACTTGATAACTAGGTCTGTACTGTGCAAAAGCTTGAGTGGTTACATACCTTGCTATAGGCTTGTTAATTTTGACTGGGGACTTGATAACATTTTGAGATTTCTTCTCTGGCTCTTTCGCTGATTGGAATTGGGCTTGGGGATATTGACTCCAGGCTGTAACCTGTGGATTGGATGCACGGGATATTGTCGGATTATTTTGTAATTTTGTCGCTCGTCCAATTAGCAGCACTACAATTAAACCCATGAACATCAGCGAGATTAGTAGCACCCTAGTTGCCCAGTCTTTAAACCTCATTTTTCTAATATCCGTAAAACGGTAGATATTAACTTATAGCTAAACTGGCGTATCCCTCGTAGAGGCGAACATCTGTAAACCCCTACCGCTTATGGTATCCAAACAATAATCGCTATAGTACCTTAATTCTAGTCAAATATACGTTACTAGTATATGTTGGAATGCTAGGTAATAGTTTTAGATGCTTCTTCTGTCTAGGGATTTATTTAAATGCTCTTAAAACCATTACTACCGTGAAGTTAGATCCCCGACTTCGTAAAAGTTGTCGGGGATCTGGACACTGCGAATTTTTACGCCTCTACAATTTAAGATCGCAATCTCAAATCTCCAATAGTGAGCGTTTATACTCTGATACGTGGTGTTCGCATAGCAATAGGTAACTTAGTGCCTGATTCTGCGATCGTCTACGGAAGTTCTTCAATGCCAAAGCTGATTTTAGAGCTAATTTTATAGTGTTCGATAATCTGGTGTACTTATCGCGTAACTCTTCACCGACAACCAGGAGCTTAGAAACCTACTGCTGTTGGCTACCCTCTAACCTTTCTCGCAGATAACTGAAAATCGCTTCTATTCCCTGCTCGACAATTTCAAGTGGTGGCGAGGTTAATGGATTGTTACTGAGGTCTAGCTCATCCAAATTGGAGAGTTGGCTGAATTTTGGCGGCAGACTGCTGAGGTAATTGTTACTAAGGTCTAGCTCATTCAAATTGGAGAGTTGGCTGATTTCTGGCGGCAGAATGCTGAGTTGATTGTTATAGAGAGATAGACCAGTCAGGCTGGAGAGTTGGCCAATTTCTGGCGGTAGGCTGCTGAGATAATTGTTACTAAGGTCTAGCCATGCCAAGTTGGAGAGTTGGCTGATTTCTGGCGGCAGACTGCTGAGTTGATTGTTATTAAGATATAGCCATGTCAAGTTGGAGAGTTGGCCAATTTCTGGCGGCAGGCTGCTGAGTTGATTGTTATTGAGGTGTAGCGTTGTCAAGTTGGAGAGTTGACTGATTTCTGGCGGCAGGCTGCGGAGTTGATTGTTATCGAGGTATAGCGTTATCAAGCTGGAGAGTTGGCTGATTTCTGGCGGCAGGCTGCTGAGTTGATTGTTGTCGAGCTTTAGCCATGTCAAGTTGAAAAGTTGACTGATTTCTGGCGGCAGACTGCGGAGTTGATTGTTATTGAGGTATAGCCATGTCAAGTTGGAGAGTTGGCTGATTTCTGGCGGCAGGCTGCTGAGTTGATTGTTATCGAGGACTAGCGTTGTCAAGTTAGAGAGTTGGCTGATTTCTGGCGGCACGCTGCTGAGTTGATTCCAAGATAGGTATAGCATTGTCAAGTTGGAGAGTTGGCTGATTTCTGGCGGCAGGCTGCTGAGTTGATTGAAAGAGAGGGGTAGATCCGTTGCCTTTTCTCTGGCAGCTTTTTCAATAATTTGCAACAGTTCTTCGTTTGTCATCTGCAATCCTCACCAACTCTGTAGCAATATTTAACAGAATACTGTATCGCAGGTTATGGGAAGTGAGGAATGGGGCTAGATTAACCCTCTTCTAAGAAACAAGGCACGAGGCAGAAGGAAAAATGTCACTCTGGGGAAATAAAAATTGGGGCTAAATGATGAAACCTAGATTTAGTGGGAAGATTAGCGATCGCAAGCTAATAGAAACCTTCAAACAAAGCTCTACAGTTAAAATCTTATCTGGGCAAGGGTTACAGATTATTCTCTGCCGAAAGTGACAAAAGAGGGTTAATATGTTCTATCTGCGTAGAAAAGGCTGTAATGTTTAAATTGGCAGGGTGCGATCGCCTTTAATGGTTCAAATTAGCTTAGTGCGACGCCGATAGCGAGTCTTCGAGCGTCATAGCCCGTCGTAGACATCGCTAACCTCGCAACAACATTTACTTATTCACGAGTATAAAAGACTCATT